>JANQHJ010000101.1 GCA_028282745.1 Sedimentisphaerales bacterium
CGCATCTACGCCCTGACGCTCACCGTAACCTGTGTAGCATCTTGCGTCGTTGCCGAGGTAATTTGCAACTTCATCCGTCGCAAAGAAAAGCCTTTCGAATCCATCTGTGACCTAAGCGCAGTAGTAACCGGGATCATTTTAGCCTTCTCACTGCCGCCTGCCTTTCCGCTCTGGGCCGCTGTTATAGGCAGCTGCTTCGGTATCGCGATAGGCAAGATGGTTTTCGGCGGACTGGGCTCTAACATATTCAATCCAGCTATGGTAGGCAGAGCTTTTTTGACCGCCAGCTTCGGCGTAATGATAACAACCTGGACAGTGCCGGCGACAATTGATACAAATATCGAGATCATCGGCAAGGCTCCTTCAACTACAGTTACATCATCAATGGCTAAAGATGAAGATTATAAAATTGACGCCCGCACGACAGCAACACCGCTGGGTCTTAGTAAAGAAGCTATCAAGAACAAAGCCGGCGCTAAAGAGCTAAATGATCAAATGATGCCTGCACTTCTTGGCGAGATTGGCGGATGTATGGGCGAGACAAGTGCCCTGGCTTTAATACTCGGCGGTGCATATATGCTGATTCGAAAAACAATTACATGGCATATCCCCGCCGCGGTCATATTAAGTGCTTTCGCTTTCTCTGGAATAATGTGGCTCATCAATCCTGATGCTTACATGTCACCGCTCATGCACGTACTCAGCGGTGGCTTATTAATATGTGCATTCTTCATCGCCACCGACCCCGTCACCGCCCCGCTTACAACAAAGGGCATGTGGGTATTCGGCATTGGTCTTGGAACACTAACCGTATTGATAAGGATATTCGGCGGCTATCCAGGCGGTGTAATGTACTCGGTGTTATTAATGAATTCGGTCACGCCTTTGATAGACAGACTTTGCAGGCTCAAACCGGCTGGAGGTATCCCAAATGCAAATCGTTAAATTTTTCATACAAAAAAGCTGGCTTCTATTGATCGCGGCGTTTTGTTTCGGCGTATTGCTGGCGGTAACAAACGCTGTGCTGAGCCCTATGATAGAAAAGAATAGGATAGAGGCTCTTAACCAGAAGATGCGTCATCTTATCAGTGATGCCAATACTTTCGAGCCAGCCGTCGAAGGCGTTGTTATAGCCGACGCCAAGACAACTATATACAAAGGTCTTAATGACGCAAACGAGCCTGTCGGATTTGCTTTCGTTGGTATTGGCAGCGGATTCGCAGACAAAATTCAACTCGTCATCGCGATGGACGCTAAATGCCAAAAACTAAAAGGCTTCCAGGTACTAATGAGTAACGAGACTCCCGGCTTCGGCGACAAGATTAAGGAAAAATGGTTCCAGGGTCAGTTCAACGACGCCCCAGCCGACAAGCTCCAGCTTTCAAAGAGCGGCAATATAGAAGAAAAAGACGATACAATTGTCTCGATAACTGGTGCCACTATAAGCAGCGACGCCGTTGTCAGCGTCTTTAATACCTATATCAAAGAAGTGAAGAACATCCTCAAAAAAGAAGGAATTATTCAATAATGAGTAGTAACACAAATACAATAAGCCTGGGCAGTACATTCTCAAGAGGTATCTGGAAAGAAAATCCGGTACTGAGATTGCTTTTGGGAATGTGTCCGACCCTGGCTGTCACAGGAGCACTTAAGCCTGCTATTACCATGAGCATCTGTGTAATGTTCGTTCTGACCTGCAGCAATATCGTGGTCAGCCTGATGCGAAACCTACTCAAGCCGCATCTGCGTATTATGATGTTCACACTGACCATTGCAACATTCGTCACGATAGCCGACTTAGCGGTCAAGGCATTTGCATACGAGATGAGCCAGACACTCGGACCATACATCCCGCTCATCATCGTAAACTGCATCATCATCGGCCGAGCCGAAGCCTGTGCCAGCAAGAATAATTTAGTCGTGAGCATCGTTGACGCGATTGGAATGAGCGTCGGTTTTGCGTTGGCACTCTGTGCCGTAGCAGCTGCCAGAGAGTTATTAGCAGCCGGCACATTAATGGATTTCAGCGTAATGCCTGACAAATTTGTACCATGGGCGGCAATGAGCATGCCCGTTGGTGCGTTTGTGGTTTTAGGATTGCTTTTAGGTTTCATCAACGCGATAACGAATAAAAGTTCGTAAGGATAAATTATGGATTACATTGGCGGTTTAATAGCGGCATTTATTTCGGTTGTTCTTATCAACAACTTAGTGCTGACAAAGTTTCTGGGCATCTGTCCATATCTGGGCGTCTCCGGCAGACTTGATATGGCATTTGGTATGGGCATGGCGGTAACATTCGTCGTTACATTGGCTGGAACTGTAACATGGCTCATCGATCATTTGATCTTAATGGAATATGGGCTCGAAGTTACCAGGTACGTCTGCTTCATCCTTGTCATAGCAGGTGCCGTCCAGCTGGTCGAGATGTATGTCAGGAAGTTCTTCCCGAGCCTATACGAAAGCTTCGGCATTTTCTTACCGCTGATTACCACCAACTGTGCTATCCTCGGCCTCTGCCTGTTCCTGAACCTCTGGGACATCCAGAACTTCGTCAAGGCTGTAGTACTAAGCTTCGGAGCCGGTATCGGCTTTACCGTCGCGATTTGTATAATGGCTGCTATCAGGGAAAATCTTGAAATGGCCGATGTGCCCAAGAGCATCAAAGGAGCACCGATAACATTGATAACTGCTGGAATTATGACATTAGCGTTTTTAGGTTTTGCAGGAATGATAAAGTGATATTAGCAAACGTAATTGAAATCTGGAACACCGCCTGGCCGGCTGGAGTCATTATGCTCGGCCTCGGTGCTGTATTTGCCGTCGTACTCTTAGTAGCCAGTGAAAAACTAAAAGTCCAGGAAGACCCCAAAGTCGTCGCCGTCCGCGACATTCTGCCCAGCATCGACTGCGGCGCCTGTGGTTTTGCCGGCTGCGGCTCATACGCAAAAGCCGTTGTCGCCGACCCAGAGCTAATCGGCAAATGCGCCCCCGGCGGAGCGGATGTATCCAACGCTATCGGCGAAGCCCTGAACCTCCAGATCAGCGCCGACGGAGCCCCCAAACGCCCCGTCGTCCACTGCAGGGCCCATACTAACGACAGAACCTACTACGCCAAATACGAAGGCATAGAAAGCTGTGTAGCGGTCAATGCTCTCGCCAACTATCAGGCCTGCAAGTTCGGATGCCTTGGCTTCGGCGACTGCGTTGCGTCATGCAAGTTTGGCGCTGTCATAATTGTTGACGGCCTTGCTACCGTTGATTACGAAAAATGCACCGGCTGCGGCGCCTGCGCGAAAGCCTGCCCGCGCAACCTCATAGAAATGATACCTTTTGCCCATGAGAACATGATGGTCGTCGGCTGCAGCAGCAACGAGAACGGCAAAACCACTCGCGGCATGTGCAAAGTAGGCTGCATCGGCTGCGGACTATGCGTAAAACAGACCGAGCTATTCACAATAAAAGACTTTAACGCCCGTATGGACTACGAAAATTACGCACCGGATGAAAAAACAGAAACCGCATATCAGAAATGCCCAACCTGCGTAATAGTCTATCGCGGCAAGAACGCACCACCGCCGAGAGTAAAGGAAGTCAAAAAACCGGCCCCAAAACCAGCTTAGTTTCTATAAATATATTTCTCCGCGCCTGACGTAATGGTGATTTTGTACTCAGGCGCATGCGATATAAATATCGCCTCAGTATTTTCAAGAGACTCTATCAGTTTCAATCCCTCGTCCTGTCCCATCACGCTAACCGCCGTAGCAAGAGCATCCGCATCTGTAGCCGTCTTGGCAATAACAGTAACACTCGAAAACTCATCAGCCCCGCTTGCCCTTTTTGCGTCAATGATATGACTCACCCTTTCATCGCCGTTCTCGAAGAATCTATAATAATCCCCGCTCGTAGCAACTGCTTTATCTTTAAGCTTTAAAACCATAAGCTCTTTACCATTATTATCATTGAGATTAGGATTCCGCAATTCTATCAACCAATACTTCCTTTGACCACCCGGCTCTCCAAAACATCTTATATCCCCACCGACATTAACAAGCCCAGCCGTCGCCCCAGCCGCTTCCAATGCTTCTACAGCCTTATCTATAGCATACCCCTTCGCTATCCCGCCAAGGTCCAGCTTCATGCCTTTCTTTTCGAGCCGTATCGTTTTATCATTTGGATCAATATGCAAATTCTCATAGCCTACCAACTGCTTTACTTCTAAAAGCTCTTGTGGCAAGGCATCTGAATTTCTATAAAGGTCTATCAACGGCTTGACCGTAATATCGAACGCCCCGCTGGTCATCTTTGAATATTGCTGCGCCTCACTGATAATATTAAATAATTCTTTGCTTAACTTATAGCTCAATTTCTCTGTATCGGCGTTCATCTTGGCTAGTTCGCTATTGGCATCATAAGCATTTGCGATACGATGCACATCTTCGAGTCGCTTAGTTGCATTTTGAACAGCTTTCTGTGCTGTCTTCATATCCGCAGCGACAATCTTTATATTGGCTATCGTGTCCATTATTATGATCGAGCCGCCATCCATCTGCACCGGCCCTCTCGGCATAAAATGCAGATACGACAACAGCAGCACCATAAAGATGGTCATTAAGCTAATTCTGATAATTTTTCCAATTCGCATATCCAACTCTTTACTAAAAATAGAACTCCTGATGCAAGAATCAGGAATTTCTGTATAATGGTGCGATGAGCAAAAAGCAAATAAAAATTTTAGATGACAAAGTTCGACAGGATTTCCTGCCCTTCGTCCGCCGCCCGAGCAGGTATATCGGCGGCGAGGTCAATCACATAAAAAAGAACCTTAACACTTGCGACTTGACCGTCGCCCTGTGCTTCCCGGATGTTTACGAAATAGGCATGAG
>JANQHJ010000139.1 GCA_028282745.1 Sedimentisphaerales bacterium
AGGAGCGATAGCGACTGCGGCAATCTTGATTTTTGAACGTTTAAGATTGCTTCGCTGCGCTCGCAATGACCTGATGTTACAACTTTTCTACAGAGCATTACAAAAACTATCTTCCGATGATGTTTTAAGCATTCGAGCATTTAATATTCGAGTTTGTTTAGGATTTAGATATTCGGATTTAGGGTTTTGAGACATTATGTTTAATCCTTTCTTAAAAGATCAACAAACCGCTAATGGTTTATATGTATATTATTCGCCAATATACTGTCAAGTCAAGAGCTAATTTGAAAAAATTCAAAATTTTTGTCGCATTTTGGCAAAAATATCCCTCTTATGGTCAGAAGCGCTTCAGAAAGGAGTTTTTATTAATGAAATCCGACGCTGAACTGGTAAAAACATGCTTAAAAGGCCAAAAAGAGGCTTTTGGGCAGCTCATCAGGCGATATGAAAAATCTGTCCGAGCAGTAGCTCTGCGGATTCTCGGCGATTTTCATCGCTCAGAAGATGCGACCCAGGAAGTATTCATCAAAGCCTGGAACAAGCTCCCAAGCCTAAGAAAGCCGGCTTTATTCGGACCTTGGGTAACTAAGATAGCAAAAAGACAGGCTCTGGATATCGCCAAACGGCAAAAATCGTTCTTGCTGCTGAATCCCGAATTATCTGAAGCGCTTCCAAACTCAGATGGTCAACTTAGTAGCGAAAAAAGGAGATTGATCGAGGCTGTAATGAGCCTGCCCGAAAAGCAGGCCCAGTTAATCTCACTTCGATATTTTGCCAGGCACAACGTAAGAGACCTAGCGCAAATTCTCGACAGGAGCGTCGGGACAGTAACAAAGCAGCTCTCACGAGCACACAAACGTCTGCGGACAATTCTTGAAAGGGACAGAAAATGAACCCTGATAATAACATAGAAAAGAAACTTGAAGATTTAGCTAACAATATCGGCTCAGATGATAAGCTCGTTGAAAAAGTCATGAAACAGATCGACGCCAGCGATTCCCCTGAAAAACATGAGCCGATGCAAAAAATAAGGAGAATCGTTATGAACCGTTATTCAAAATTAGCCGCTATCCTGGCTATATTCATGGGCCTTGCCATCTGGTCGCAGATGGGTGGCGAAGTTATCCCGTCTGCTTATGCACTACATGATTCGTTAGAAGCTTACAATTCGATCAAATGGTTATATGTTAAAGAATCACATCCGGTTGGAAATCAAACCCGGACATCAGAGACCTGGCTCCAGTGTGACGATTATGGAAATATCATCAGGCTGAGATTCCAAACTCCCTATTGCGGAGAACCAATCGGTTCACTCGCTATAGCAGGAAGCTTTGATAGTTTTGATGCCTGGATTCAAAGATATAACACACACTTGACAGGATATGGCAATCCCAGTGAGATATTTGGATTCGATATCACAGAACTTGATCCTAAGACACTTCTTGAAAAATTGATTCAGCAGGAAAAGGCTGAACAAATCATCCTGGATTTCAATGAATCAACTCCCAAAAATGAGCCGAGAATCGTGACGATAACCTATCCCCAGGGAAGCTTATCACAAAACTGGAAGAAAGTGCTTTATGTTGACAGGGCAACCAATCTTATTTCCAAAATCGAAAAATTCCAAAAAAGAAATGACCAATTTATTCTGAAAAAGACTCATGAATTTTCAGGTTACAATGACCAGATCGATCTTAGCATGTTCACTTTTGACGACGAATTGCCTGATAATGTAAAAACCATTGATATGTCTGCCGTGGAAGTAGGTCTGGAACAAGGTGATATGACCGATGAAGAAGTAGCCGCTGAAATTGTCAGACAGTTTTTTGAAGCGGCAATGACTAACGATTTTGAAAGAGCTGGGCAGTTATATCTTGCTGCCCCGGACTACATGGTTAAAAATGCCTTCATGGGCGCAAATATACTCGAGATCAGCTCGATCGGCCCTGCTTATCCCGATACTGATCCGGATTCTAAAGCTATGTTCTGTCCTGCTAAAGCAATATTGGAAATAGGCGGCGAACACTATGAACTTACTGCAAACTGGATGAAGGTTAATGTAGCAGAAGAAACATCTAAGACCTGGGTTATTTGCGGCAGTTCTATCACTGTTAAACCTATTGCCGGTGTAAATTAGTATCTCGGACCAAAACGTTAATCTTGATACTGTAACATACAACAATCTTGAGCCGGGTTTAATGCCCGGCTTTTTTTGTTTTAAACAGAAAAATTTTAGGCTTTTTGTAAAAAATCCCGAAAAAGATGCAACTTTTCATCTAATCCAGCGTCTATATAGGTGAGGAAGCCAATTTCCCTACATCCTCCTCCGAAAAGCCGGTTTGGGGACACAAGCCGGCTTTTCTCTTTTATTAAATCATAGGCGTTGATCGGCGGTAAATTTACAGCTATCATATCTGCCTATGAGAATCTCATTAACAAAATATGGTTTACCACAGGTGGCGATATTTCCTTTAACTATTGTTGCCGTAATGCTGTTGGTTTTACTGGCAGGCCTTACGGTACTTACAAACTGGATCGTCATTTCAATAGAAATTGTCTTAGCTGCATTGCTGATTTTTGTATTATCTTTTTTCCGCGATCCCAAAAGGACGCCGCCTTGCAATGAGAATCTTTTGCTCTCTCCTGCTGATGGAACTGTCTCTGATATTGAAACGGTTCAGGACGATTATATTAACGGCCCTGCCCTGAGGATAGGTATCTTTCTCAGCGTTTTTAACACCCATATCAACAGGGCTCCCTGTGATATTAAAGTTGAGCAGATACAATACAAAAAAGGTAAATTTAAGGACGCACGCAATCCGCTGGCTGGTAAGATCAATGAATCAAATGATTTAAAACTTATCCGCACTAATGAGCCTAACGACAAACTGATAGTTCGCCAAATCAGCGGTGCTATCGCAAGACGAATTGTCTGCAAAGTAACTGAAGGAGAAACTTTGACAAAAGGTCAAAAATTCGGCATGATAAAGTTCGGTTCTCGGACGGAATTGTATCTACCAGCCCGTGATAATATTAAGTGCATGGTGGAAATTGGCGATAAAGTAAAAGCAGGATTAACAGTATTAGCGAAGTATAACTAATGACAAAAGTCAGGACACAAGCTGCCAAAAAGTCTTTACTGCGAAAAGTACGCAGGCAGCGTCTGAACTACATCACGGTTTTACCGTCACTAATAACCCTGATGAACGGCCTATGCGGCTTCACCGCCATCGTTCTTGCAGCACGGGCCCCTGAACAATCAGCCCTCGGAAATTTCACTCCCTTCGCTTTATCCGGTTATCTGATTTTAGTTGCAATGATAGCCGATATGCTGGACGGCCGGGTAGCCAGAATGAGCCAGAATACTTCAAGTTTCGGCGGTCAGCTTGATAGTTTATGCGACATAATAAGTTTCGGCGCAGCACCGGCATTTCTCGCACTAAAAATACTCGAGTATAATCTTAATATGTACATTGAAAGCGAGGTGCTCTACAAATATCTTCAACGATTTATTTGGCTCGCTGCCGCTACTTATCTAAGCTGTACTGCAATAAGATTAGCCAGGTTTAACGTCGAAAACGAGGAAGATGAATCGGCCCACATGAGTTTCATCGGCCTGCCAAGTCCGGCTGCGGCTGGAGTTATAGCAAGCCTTACGATTTTTTATCAAGAGATTGTCCCGGAGTTAGCAGATAAGGGCAGCCATTTTTATATAATTATGGAAAGCACCATAGTTTATACCTTACCGTTCGTTGTAATAGGTATGGGGCTATTGATGGTAAGCCGTATCAGGTATTCACATGTTCTCAACGAATACTTTAAAGGCAAAAAACCTTTTACATATCTTTTGTCATGTCTTGCAGTATTAGGCCTAATCGTTTTTGTCAGGCAATTCGCATTGGTAACAGGCTTTTGTGCATTTGCTTTGAGTGGCTTTATAAGATGGGCATACCAGAGAATTCGACACAAGCGTGATTTGACAGTAGAAACATCCGAAGGGGCTACTGAAATAGCACCTGAGTAAATACATATAACAAAACAGTCCCGGCTAAAATCAATCAACCGGAACTGGGACATGACTTATTATATTCAATTCTTAGCTATTTAGCGGCCTTGACATCGCATTGCTTTGCGCCTGATTGATTGAGCTGGTAATACTGCTCAACCACATCACACAAACGCTGCAAAGTCTCACGACCCTCAGCGCTCGCTTCGAGACCAACAATCTGCATACCAAGACAGTTCCCCTTGTCATCGGCTGTGCTGAGCGTATTTCTGATCTGGGCGCTGAACATTAATGGCTGCTCATAAGGCATTGGAGTAAATCTCAAAGTGACGAATTGGCCTTTTTTGAAATCCGGCTGATCAGAATTATTAACTACAACCTGCAGACCGCCCGCGCTTAGATCGATCAACTTACCCTGTAAGTATTTCTGAGTCTCAATGGAATGTCCCTTATCGGACCCCTTACGATGCCATACAGTTACAAGCACTTTCAACGAATTAGGCACATTGACTCTGAAATAACTGCGTCGCTGAATAATCTCTACTCTATCAGGCATGGACAATACGATAGTGCCGCCAAGTTCACCCGGGCCTGGCTCGAATCCAAGAACTGTCGAATCGAATACAACCTTGCCGTAACGGTATTTCACGGAAATACCAACAGGCTGGTTCGCCTGAATATTGACAGGATGAGGCCTGTGTTCTTTAATAAGCTGAACATGGAGACGGCTGGCACCCATCTGTTTTAGAACTACCCTGGCGACATGCCATTTGCCCTTCGACAGATACGTCATTATTGCGCAGATATCTTCATCGATAAAAGATTGCAGTAATTTTCTTGGTTCCGCTCCCCTTGGTACGATCAAATCATTCATTACAGTAACCCTTCAACTTTCACTCTTCAATTAAACCAGCCGTTCAGGCCTGGTTTTTATGCTCTATACCTCTTAAATACTAAGAATCATTTCTTATGTATCAAAATAGATTTGCAAAGAATCTTTCACTATCCGAATGGATTTGCTTCAATAGAGTTGCAAAAAACACGTCAAACAACTAATATTGGGCCGATATGAACCATGAAGAAATACTACAAAAATATTCGGCCGATAAAATCTTTCTTTTGTGCCTGTTCGCGGCTTCTTTGCTCACCGCATATTGGATGGTAGAGGCAAGATCCGCCATCATTCTAACCGAGCCAATTGAACTTAAACACATAGGTCTTTCAGCACCGATCCCTCATAAAAACGGCTGGGAATCAAATAAGAAATGGACACACAAGGATAATACTATAACTTTAAGCAGTTATTTCCAACCCCAGGCACAGTTCTTCCCTGACGTGGTTCAGTTTATATATCACCTTGCATCAGACGCCAATTCCCGAGAATCTGAAATAGATCAAATGATAACCAACTCCGGCATGGAGATGGTCGAAGAAGGTAAAAAGCAGGCGGAGGGGATAAGTTTTGAATGGAAATGTTTTAAGTACCCGGATGACCTGAATGATATTTCAAATAAAATCCTGGCTTATGCTGATTTGGGGCAGGGCAGATGGCTAGAGCTTATTATTTCTGTCTCGGATATTAACTACGTTAAAACGCAAAAGCTTCTTAAAAAGATTATTGGACAGGTTAGCTACAGGAAAAACAACCTGCTTACAAAGGGCATTGAAATTATTGACCTGGTAAAAAATAAGCCTTTGCTCAATTCGATCCATTCTCCACAAAAACCTGAACTTTTTGTAATCAAATCTGTTCGCAATAAACCTATAGGATATATTCTTAACATGACAACAATTTCGGGTAACACAGATGATCCTGAAATCAGGTTCACTCGATCCGCCTATAATAACAAAACATATATCAAAAGAGAAAAAACCAACGGAGAAAAAGTGACCATACCTGCAAACTTGGACCAGGCTACTTATTTTATAACGCAAAACAGTTATAAAAGTTTTACATGGGAAAGTGAAGTAGCTCATACTGCCAAATCTATTCCTGGACTAGTAGATAGATATTACTTCAAGGTCAACATGGTGGATACTAATAACATAGCGGTACTTCGACAATCAAATCAACAGGATCTAAATGTAGATGAAAAATATAACAAAATTAGCCGGGCGACTTTGCCTTCTATTTTTCGAGATGCCATTTTCAAGAAACTTTTAATGTCCCAACAAAATAATATTATTGTCGACTTTATAAAGGAAGGTGGTAAAGTCATACCTGCCTTAATTTCTATAATGGATAATGATCCTAAATTGACACCTAAAGCTTCCTACACTTTGAAAGTTGAATTTATCGGCTTAGAGAACATTGAAATAATCTCACTTGATAACAAAATGAATATGTTAAGAAAATCAGTTACTGGCGATAATAATTATATATTTGAACCGGCAAGCCTAAATGATTTGATCCGTCTTTTCCCTGAAAGAGCAGGGGCCATTATTGAAAAAGTCAAATTCTACGAACAAAATGTGATTTAACATTCTATAATTTTGAGGAACCCGATAAATGTCTGAGAAAAAAAAATATGACTGCATAATCGTCGGAGCCGGCCCTTCAGGATTGGCGGCTGCTCTCTATACCGCAAGAGACAGGCTCGACACATTGATTTTGGAAAAATTTATGCCCGGCGGACAGATCAATAACACCGACCGCATCGAAAACTATCCCGGCTTCGAAAACATCGGCGGGCCGGATCTCATCATGAAGATGATGGCACAAGCCCAGAGCTTCGGTGCCCAGATCAAAAATGGTGCAGAAGTTACCTCATTAAAGAAACTCGATGACGGCGATATTCAGGTCAACTGTGACGACGATGAATACATCGCTAAAGTTGTCATCCTCGCTCCCGGCAGCGACTACAGAAAACTCGGCATTCCCGGTGAGGATGAATTCAGGAATGCCGGAGCCGGCGTCAGTTATTGCGGTACATGTGACGCGCCATTCTTTAAGGGCAAAGAAGTTATAGCCGTAGGCGGCGGAAACACTGCCGTGGAAGATGCCTTGCATTTATGCAAATTCGCGAATAAGGTAACTCTCATTCATAGACGTGATGAGTTCCGCGCTACAAGAGTGCTCGTCGAGGAAGCACTCGCAAAAGCTAACGAGCCTGACAGTAATCTTGTTATTAAATACAGTACAATTCCGCTTGCAATAGAAGGCCGGGATCGAGTGCAGTCGATCAAGCTGAAAAATGTCAAAACCGAAGATGTCGAAGATTATCCCTGTGACGGTGTTTTCATCTTTATCGGGATGGTCCCGAACACGGATTTCTTAAAGGGATTTGTTGACCTTACGGAACACGGCTTTATCAAATGCGACGGCGCCTATCTTAGAACAAAGATCCCCGGGGTTTTTGCTGCCGGTGATTGCAGGGTTGCTGCTGCCATGCAGCTTGCTACAGCCACTGGTGACGGCGTTATAGCGGCGATGATGCTAAAGCAATATCTGCGTGATCCCAACTGGTGGACTGAAGATGCCAGCGATATTTTACCGCCCGGCAGCTTGAAATAATCGTGCTGTATTTGCAACTTGGCACGTTTTTAGCAAATCGATAAAACAACTATTGATATGCTCGCCAAATTCCTTATCCTATGGTGGTCAAAGGAGTTTTTTGGGAAGATGTGCTTGTGCGAAAAAAGGTTTTAGGCAACACGGATGTAGAACTGACCACGGTCGGCTTGGGAGCCTGGGCAATGGGAGGGCCATGGCTATACGGATGGGGCCCACAGGACGACAACGATTCAATTAGAACTATACATACAGCTCTGGATGAGGGCATTAACTGGATAGACACCGCTCCGATATATGGGCACGGCCGAAGTGAAAGCATTGTTGGCAAAGCACTTAAGGAAATACCCAACAAGCCTTTCATCGCCACCAAATGCGGCCTGACGTGGGATAGCAGCAATGAACGTATAACCTGCCTGAAGCGGGACAGCATCCGCCGTGAATGCGAACAAAGCTTGAAACGCCTTGGTATTAATGCGATCGATCTCTACCAGATACACCGCAACCAGCCCGATGAAGATATCGAAGAAGCATGGGAGCAATTGGCCCGATTGAAAGAACAAGGCCTTGTAAGGTTCACAGCTGTTTGCAATTTTAATGTATCCCAGTTAAAACGAGCTCAGTCGATAGCGCCGGTTACTTCGCTCCAGCCTCCATATAGCATGCTCCACAGAGAAGTTGAGGATGACGTTCTGAAATTTTGTCAAGCTAACAACATAGGTATTGTCTCATACAGTCCTATGCAACGAGGTCTGCTAACAGGCAAGATTACACCGCAGCGATTGGCAAACTTGCCTGATAGTGACCACAGAAAAGTGAATCCTGATTTCAATGAGCCAAAGCTAAGTCCAACTCTGAACTTAGTCGAACACTTAAAACCAATAGCTCAAAAAAACAATATCACGCTACCACAGCTTGCTATTGCCTGGATACTAAGAAGAAAAGAAGTAACCTCCGCTATAGTTGGAGCAAGAAAGCCTGAACAGATCCAGGAAACAGTAAAGGCTTCGGATATCGACTTAAGTGCCGAAGACATTGAAACTATCGAACAGCTACTCGCTATGCGAGATGAAAAGATAAAGGCAGCATCATAAGAGAGATTAAAAAATGGCAAAGAAAAAGGATGTTTATGTAAGCCCGTTAGTAGAAAGAAACGCTTCACCCGAAATGTCGGAACTCTTTAGCGCCAAAACAAAATTTACAACATGGCGGAAGCTCTGGCTCGAGCTTGCCAAGGCCCAGAAAAAGCTCGGCCTTGACATCAAGCAAAACCAGATAAACCAGATGGCTCGCCATCTTGACGACATCAACTTCGCCAAAGCAGCAAAATACGAGAAGAAGTTCCGTCATGATGTAATGGCCCACATTAAAACCTTTGGTGATATAGCCCCCAAGGCTGCACCAATCATCCATCTCGGCGCGACAAGCTGTTTTGTCGGGGATAATGCTGATCTAATCATCATGCGTCACGGCCTTGAAATTATCACAAGGAAAGTCGCCGCTGTAATCGGTGCGATCGGCAAATTTGCAAAACAATACCGTTCGCTACCGACGCTTGGCTTTACTCACTATCAACCTGCCCAGCTTACAACAGTAGGAAAACGCGCAACACTTTGGTGCTATGAATTTGTAATGGATCTTGAAGAGCTCGAACACCGCCTCGAAACACTCCCGTTCCGTGGTGCAAAAGGCACGACCGGAACCCAGGCCTCTTTCCTCGAACTGTTCGACGGCAGTCAGGCAAAAGTCAAAAAACTCGACGCTGAAATAGCAAAAGCATTTGGTTTCAAGAAAAGCTGTGCCGTTACCGGCCAGACATATCAGCGAAAGATCGATACTTTGATTATCAACACTCTCGCTTCAATTGCTCAATCGGCACATAAACTTTGCAATGATGTCAGATTGGGCGCAAACCTTAAAGAGATAGAAGAGCCATTCGGAAAGTCACAGGTCGGCTCATCGGCCATGGCCTACAAAAGAAATCCGATGCGATGTGAAAGAACAACTTCACTGGCTCGCCTGGTAATGAGTCTTGCGACAAGCCCGCCAATGACAGCTGCCGAGCAGTGGTTCGAGAGGACGCTCGACGATTCCGCTAATCGTAGAATAGTAATCCCTGAGGCGTTCCTTGCTACTGATGGAATACTGGAAATCCTTATTAACGTACTCGATGGCTTAGTCGTTTATCCAAAAGTAATACAAAATCACGTCGAAGCAGAGCTGCCATTTATGGCCACAGAGAACATCATGATGGCCGGCGTCAAAGCAGGCGGTAATCGTCAGGACTTGCACGAACGTATTCGACTGCACTCACATGCGGCCGCTGCTCAAGTTAAAAATTTCGGCAAAGCAAATGACCTTATCAGCAGATTAAAATCCGACCCAGCCTTTAAGAAGGTTGATTTCGACAAAATACTCAGAGCCGAAAATTACATCGGCAGGGCTCCAAAACAGGTAGATGAATTCCTCGCCGAAGTCGTCATGCCGATCAAACGCAGATACAGAGGCACGGCAAATATTAAAACAGAACTTAACGTATAAAAAGGAGTGATCGTGACAAGAGAACAACTGATCCGGCGTATCAAGGAAACCGCCTACCTTGAAGGCGATTTTACACTTAGAAGCGGAAAAAAGAGCAAGTACTATCTTGACAAATACCTGTTCGAAACCTGTCCGGACATCTTAAAAGCCATCGGCGAAGAGTTCGCCAGGTACGTCACTGATGACGTCACACTTATCGCCGGCGCTGAACTCGGCGGAGTGGCTCTCGCAGCCGCTACCGCTATGGCAACAGGTAAAAACTGGATAATCGTGCGTAACAGCAAAAAAGACTACGGAACCGGCAAACTCGTCGAAGGCATATTAAAACCTGATGATGTGGTGTTGTTAGTCGAGGACATAGCCACAACAGGAGGCCAGGTTCTCGAAGCCGCAAAAGTAATAACAGAAGCTGGCGCCAAAGTGAGTGAGATCGTATGCACCATAGACCGCAAGCAAGGAGCCGGCGAGAACATCACGGAAGCTGGTTATAAATTCGACAGCATTTTAACAAAAGAGGATCTCGGGATAACAACATAAAACAGTGGTTAGGTTAAAAAAACGATATGAAAATCCGAAAAGGCCAATTATCGATTTTGATTTTCAACCTGTTAGCAATCGCAATATTCGCAACTTTTTTTATAGCGAAAGCTAACTATGAATTCATAATCTACGTTGGTGTTATCATCTTCTTCATGCTGGTTTTCATCGCGACCAACCATAAAATCTATTATCCAAACGCTCTTCTATGGGGTCTGACCACACGGGCAGTGATGCACATGGCGGGCGGCGCCATTGCTGTAAAGCAAGGCCGACTCTACGACATCATCCTGATCCCCATCTCAGACAAATACAGTATTCTTCGCTATGACCAAGTCGTTCATATTATTGGCTTTGGAGTAGCGACCATATTGATGTTCTATTTATTAAAACCGCTTTTGCGTAAAGACATTCGCAGCCGCTGGGCAATGCCCATAGTAGTAATCTTCGCCGGACTTGGCGTCGGTGCGCTGAATGAGATAATTGAGTTTATTACCGGAGAGATCGTAGCCGAAGCCGGGGTCGGCGGATATATCAATACTTCTTTGGATCTCGTCGCGGATTTAATAGGAGCTATCCTGGCTGTAGTAGTCATTAAGCTGACTAATTCGGATTATTTTAAAAGCACTAATCAGGAGTAATTAAAAATGATCATCGGTGTCCCAAAGGAGATCAAGGCGGACGAATACAGAGTTTCACTTTTACCTGTCGGCGCGCATTTGCTTACTGAAGATGGCCACACTGTTTTGGTCGAAAAACAAGCCGGCAGCGGCAGCGGATTTTCAGACCATGATTATACAGCAGCAGGCGCCAAACTTATCGATAATGTCGATGATCTTTTCAACGACTCAGACCTCATAGTCAAAGTCAAAGAGCCTCAATCGATTGAGACAAAAAAATTCCATTCAGGACAGCTGATCTTTACTTATTTCCATTTCGCT
>JANQHJ010000145.1 GCA_028282745.1 Sedimentisphaerales bacterium
AGGAGCGATAGCGACTGCGGCAATCTTGATTTTTGAACGTTTAAGATTGCTTCGCTGCGCTCGCAATGACCTGATGTTACAACTTTTCTACAGAGCACTCATAAATATAAAAATGAAACCAGCTCAATAGAATCAGAGCTGGAAGTCCAAGTATATCACTTGAACCATTAAATTACCCTTGCAAGTATCGTCATGTTCAATATTTAAAACATTTTATTTTTTCTTTTTGGATTTATTGACCGTTCCTCTTTGGGAGCCCTTAAGGGCGGCAATCTTCATCTGCAAGCCGAAGAGCTTGATAAATCCTGTCGCGTCGGTCGGGTCATATTCCTCGCCCATCGTGAAGCTGGCCATCTTGGTACTATACAGGCTGTATTTACTCTTGGTGCCGGCGAGTGTGCAGTTGCCTTTGTACAATTTGAGCTTGACCGAGCCGGTGACGTTGAGCTGAGTTTTATCGATAAAGGCGTCGATGGCCTCGCGCAGCGGGCAGTACCATTGGCCGTAATAGACAAGCTCTGCGTACTTGAGTGCGACCTGCTGTTTATAATGAGCGGTCTCGCGGTCAAGTGTCAGGCTCTCAAGTGCCTTGTGCGCGGTCATCAGGATAGTGCCGCCGGGCGTTTCATATACGCCGCGTGACTTCATGCCGACGAGCCGGTTCTCGACAAGATCGCACTGGCCAATAGCGTGTTTACCGCCGATAGCGTTGAGCGTCTCGATCATTTTGACACCGCCGACGCGCTTGCCGTTTAGCTTGGTCGGTATTCCCTGCTCGAATCCGATCTCGACGTACTGGGGCTTATTAGGAGTCTTGGCGACCGGCCGGGATATTGTAAACAGGCTATCCTTCGGCTCATTGGCCGGGTCCTCGAGATCGGCGCCTTCATGGCTGATGTGCCAGAGGTTGCGGTCGCGCGAGTATATCTTCTTCTTGCTCTGCTCGATTGGTATCTTGTGCTTTTTGGCGTAATCGACGGCAGCCTCGCGACTGGTAAGGTCGAAGTTCGGATCCTTCCACGGCGCGACGATCTTTAAGGCAGGATCGAGCGCCATGAATGTCAGCTCGAAGCGGACCTGGTCGTTGCCTTTGCCGGTAGCACCATGCGCGACAGCAGTACAGCCTTCGGCGTGCGCGACGTCAACCTGATGCTTGGCGATGAGCGGCCGGGCAATACTGGTGCCCAGAAGATAGCCGTTCTCATAGACCGCGCCGGATTTTAACATTGGCCAGATGAAGTCCTCAACGAATTCCTTGCGCAAATCCTTGACGATGCACTTAGTAGCACCGGAGGCGAGAGCTTTTTTCTTGATGCCGGAAAGCTCATCGCCCTGACCGAGCTCAGCTGCGAATGCGACGACGTCATAACCGTAGGTTTCTTTGAGCCAGGGCAGGATGACCGAGGTATCCAACCCGCCGCTGTATGCTAATACTACTTTTTCTTTCTTCTTAGCCATTTGAGCACCTTAGATTTATAAATTTTGAAAGGCCAGATTATAGCCCCCAATGCCCGCAAAAGAAAGAGATTTTTGTTTATAGGTGATCAATCTATCTCATGCCTGAATTTTACATCTGGTACGGGCTTGCCGAGGTTTTTATAAGTTCTCTTAAGGTCCCGACGGAACTCGTCCGGCCTGACGAATGCCACGTGAGTATCTGCATACAAGACGTTGACTCCTTCAGTGCAAAATTCGGGATTTTCATATGCAAGGATATTAGTGCGCTGAATAATAGATGTAGTTTGGCCGGGAATATAGATGTAGCTCGGCCCTTTAAAGCCTCTGGGCTTTCGCGGTGATTCAAGCATTTTTGTCGAAAGATCAGTGTATTGTATAAGCGCCCTTAAACTTGGCGGGTAGTTATCATCATTGTCATGAGCGTATAGATGGCAGGCTTTACCGATACCAGCAAGATTAGTGCCCGATTCGATTCTGCGAGCGAGATTTTTAGTCATAGCTAAAGCCGGCATTAGAATTCCCATGGCAACAGCAATGCCAAATACAGCTAACATGTCCTGTTGGACGCTTGCACCCTGGCAGTGGTAGTAAATATTCTGGTCATCTGACCAGATATGGCTAAAAGCCGGCTGCATTTTGTCAGTGATATGTGATATGGATGGTAACATAAATGGCAGCCGTATTCCTTCTTCAGCCGCGAGCATTGTCATCATTGGCCAGACTTGCTGAGCTGTCATCATTAACATTTCAATCTGTAGCTTTGGATTTTCATATGTTAGTGTCAGAAGATTGGGAGGCAGTTTAGCAGAGTATTGTTTGAAACTGTCAGTTGAGCTTAGTGGGATTATTTTTTTGTCAGAGGAGGTGATATGACCGAAGATACTGGGATTCTGGCAGATGATCAGCTTGTCGCCATCAATGCAATAGCAGGGGATGAACTGCATTATGGCAAGTGGGGCAGAGCCAAATACAGTTATTGTCTTGCCATTTATCTGCTGTGTTGCAATTTGCAGTTGGCCGTTGCTTTGATCAACCAAATATTTTTGAAGTGCTTCCATGTTTTTATTGAATAATGAAGGATCTTTCAATTTTATAACCGCAGCAACTCCACCACTTGGAGCTTCCGGCAAAATGCCAATAGGAAGTGACCAGAAGGCAATTGGCCCTTGTAGTGATGCCAAAAAACCATCACGTATTTTTATGCCGATCTTGCTTTCGAATTTATCAAGTTCCCGCATCATGTTTTGGTAATCTTTTTGAGGTGCTGCGGTTTTTATGATGTTGATAATAGTGTCGTAGATATGGGCTACATTCAGATTTATAGCAGAAGCAGCGACCGCCCTGGAATCGACCATGTCAAACAATTCCAATGGTGCCGGTCCCAGTGCGGCTAATAGTCCTGTTCTTGGAGCTGGAACTTTGATAGTTTCATCGATGATAAGATCGGTCCCGGAAAAGCCAGCTCTTGATGTAATTGATTTAACGCTATTCAGGCCCAGTTCTTTAAAGGCTTGGCGAAAAGCCTGAAATGTTTCTTCATCGTCTTGTAGTGACATGGGCTCTTTTACACTCTCTGCTATCTTTGAAAAGTTTATATGGACAAGAATTGCGTCGTTGGTAGCTGGGACGTTGTTAATTTTTTGGAGCTTCGAGTTTCTGGGATTAATGACGTTTTCATAAGCGAGGCCTTGGTGGTCGTTAAAGGCTAAAATAAAATCATTGTTAATCCATCCCCAGTAAACCACAATTTCGTTTTTTTCTTTAACCCCACGGAGTTTCATTCCATTTACTATCATATCTGTAATAATATTACCGTTTTTCCTGTTAATAATGTCCTCTATATTTGTGACAAGGTCAGAGATCTGCTCTTTTCTGTGTCCGGCGCTTATAATAAGGCAACCATATATAGGGAATTCAGGATCATCTTTTGGTCCGACAGAGATGATCGTGGGTCTGGTTAAAATGAGCTTGGTGTTTTGGATGATAGAATCGAAAAGTTGAGCTTCTTGTGGATCAGAGAGTTCTTCTTCTTTTAATTTTCGGATTAGTTCATTTTTGATCTGTCTGATGAAATTCTGCACGCCGGGGTCGTTGAATATTCGGCCGATGTATGAATTGTTAAATTCAGTCTTTATCGCGTCACCGCCGCTTGTCGCAATAAAGCCGTACGAATCTTCGGGTATTTTTGTTATGAGATTTTCGGCCTCTGTTGCGGCATAAAGAAAGTTGCTTATGCAGAAAAGTAAGGTGATACAATAGATGGATATTTTACGTGAGAATTTCATTATTCGCTCCTTAAATTCACTTAATTCCGCTTGGAAGCAATATACCAGAGATGTCGGAATAAAACAAGGATGAAAGATAGGGCACAGGGTTTAGGGTATAGGGATGACTTGTAGTTAAATATTTTATTGACTGAGCAATTTTCGAGCAGTTTGCCTGAATTTTTTACAACGAGAAACCGCTTCTAATGCGCAATCACGGTCAGCAGATTCGCCAGGATAGCGAAATGCAATTGCAAAATCGGAAAGGTATGCTAGGTCTTCACGTAATACTTCCATATCAGGATTTATATCAAGGACTTGTTCAAGTAAGGCGACAAGGTCATGAATTTTTCCAAATTGAATATCAGCTTCGCAAAGCATAGCCTTTAGATATTTTTCGGCACATTGTTGAGCATGAAAACAAACCGCATCAAAGTTTGGTTCGATTGTGACGTTAGCTTCTCTTTGCATAACGCCAAAATCACCTTCGGCCTTGGTAATCCATTCATTAGTTGTCGGCTTCATAGAGGACCTTTCCATTCTGGATTATATCATGCATAAAAGCATCGCCCATATCAAGCCGTTTATTAACCATTTCCTGAGTACGTACAATTAAGTCAACAGGGAACTGTGGTCTTAATTTCATCCTGATTTTAACGGATGTGTCAACCGGTCTGCCGATAAAACTACCGATCACCAAAAGATCAACATCGGAATCGGCATTTGCGGTTCCTGTAGCATAAGAACCAAATAGGATTACCTTATTGGCGTGAAATTCCCTGCCAATGCTTTTGCTAAATTGTTCTATTTGATTGATAGCAACCATTTCAATTAATTATATCGGAAAACTATGTCAAAATGCAACAACCATTGTTTTTAAAGGGCTTTGGTGACGATTTTTTTCATTAATTTGGTATCGGCGTCCTGTTTGGTGAAAATCTTGAATTGTGCGGCGGCCTGGCTGATGAACATGTCGAGGCCTGATATAGTTTTAGCTTTAACCGCTTTGGCGTCTTTGAGCAATTGTGTTTTTGGCGGGCTATAAACCGTATCGAAAACGATCATATCCTTAGTAATTAACTCAGACGGCAGGGGGGTTGTTTCAATATTCGGGGTCATGCCAAGGCTTGTACAGTTGACAATAAGTTTGGCGTCGATATTTTCGAGTTCTTTCAGTGGTGCGAATTCGCAGTTGAATTCTTCGGCAAGCTTCTGGGCCTTTTTGACTGTTCGGTTATATATAGTGACTTCGGCACCGACGCTTATTAATCCTGCGACTACGGCTCTGGCGACACCGCCTGCTCCTATGACAGCAGCTTTAGTGCCGTGCAGATCTTTTGGGCCTGCTTTTGTAATGGCGTCGAGGGCACCTGTGTAATCGGTATTAAATGCGCTGACAAGTTCGTCAGGGCCGAACTTGAATGTATTAGCTGAACCGATTATCTCGGATAGCGGTTCGACTTTGCCGTTTTTTCTCTGCACGTAGCTTAGGCAATTCTGTTTATGCGGGATAGTTACACTAAAGGCTTTGAAGTTCAGATATTTTCGGGAATTCAAATTGTTAATGAACGCGTCGAATTGGGCCTGGCCACCTTCGAGAAGGATCGGCAGGTAGAGTTTATTGAGTGACATTGCGTCGAAGCAAGCGTTATGGACAGCAGGGCTGAGAGAATGGCCGACCGGGTAGCCTATTATTCCGTACAGCTCTGTCTTTTCATCTATCTCATTGAAGCGATAAAGATTTTTAAAATCATTCACCGTAAGTTGGCCCGGCGCTGTGGAGGTATCTTTTGTTAGAGAAGCAAATGTGTAATAGCAATTAAATTTTTTGGCGATTACTCGAGTAATAAGACCGGCTTCGCCCATGCAGAAGATTATCCGCTCATCTGATGTTCTGGCAAGCAAATCCAAAGCGGGGAAGCAGTCGTTAATATGATTGGCGGTATAGACGAGCTTCGGGATAGCGGCTGGGTATGTGGCCTGGATGTGGCGATAGATGCCGGCTAAGTTATTGAACGGCCCGTTGAATTCATGGGCCGAGAGTATCAGCCGTGTCTTGATGCTCGAAGCAAGAGCAAGTCTTATCTTTTCCTGATTGCCGAGATTTACGAAGCTGTCATATTCGCAATCAATATAGTCGGCGCCAGCTTTGATGGCTTCGGTGAGTATCTCAATGCGGAAAGGTTCCTGATAGGCGATAGCGCCGCCTTGTTTGCTGCAACGGCATGTAACGACTACCGGCAAGGATTTGGGTTCGGATTTGACGAGGTCTATCAGGGCGACGGTGATCTCAGTATCGAGATTTCGAATATAATCGAGACGAAGTTCTATCATCTGGGCCCCAGCTTTTTTAGCAGCGTTAATCTGGGCCTCGGCTTCGTCAATATTGCTGGCGGCTATAGGAATAATCAAGCGAGTCATGATTACAGATGATAATACAGAAATCGCCAAAATAACAGTGAAAAATGGGATTTAGGGCAGTAAAATTCCTTTCTTTTGCGGGGTATTTTTCTTGTTTTTGAGAGATTTTGGATTACATTGGTTAGAACAAATTTTTGATGAACTGCATCCCGGCAATGTCCGGGAGTATAAGAATGGAGCAGGTTTTATGATAGGTAAAGAAATTCGAATGGAAAGATTGCTTAACCGCAACACCGGCAGAACGGTTATTGTTCCGATGGACCACGGTGTAACGGTTGGGCCGATCGACGGCTTGATAGATCTTCGCGACGCAGTCAGTAAGATGGTAGCGGGCGGAGCTAACGCGGTATTGATGCACAAAGGCTCGCCTCGTTTTTGTCATCGCGGTAGTGGTAATGATGTAGGTCTTATAGTTCATCTTTCAGCGGGTACGATGCTGAGCCCCGATCCGAATGCGAAAGAGCTTGTGTGTACTGTCGAAGAAGCTGTCAAACTCGGCGCCGACGGTGTTTCAATACACGTTAATCTGGGAGCCGATACCGAAAGGCAGATGCTTCGTCAGTTCGGGCAGGTAAGCAGGATTTGTGATGAATGGCAGATGCCGCTTTTGGCGATGATGTATCCGCGCGGTGAGAAAATCGAAGATGAATATGACGTTGGCCATGTCAAGCTTGCGGCGCGAGTAGCTGCTGAACTTGGTGCTGATATTGTTAAGGTTTCTTATACGGGCAGCCCGGATAGTTTTCTGGAAGTTACAGAGGGTTGTCATATACCGGTTGTTATAGCGGGCGGCGAGAAGATGGAAACCGACGAAGAGATATTCCAGATGGTAGCAGGGGCTCTGAAAGCAGACGCTGCCGGAGTCTCTATAGGCAGAAACGCTTTCCAGCATGAAAAACCAATCGAAATAATCCAGGCTCTTAGCAAAATGGTGCACGAAAACGCCACCGTCGCTGAGGCTATCGAGGTGCTTAACGGGTAGTTAGGCGGCTGTAAAATACGGTTTTCAGATGATATTTATAACGATAGCGTCGAAGATTCAGGTCTTCGACGCTGTTGCTTTTTGGGGCTGGTTGTGGTAAAATGGTAAATTCTATATTTTGTGTGGGATCGGTTTGTTTAATCAGGAAATTTATGTTAATGACAGAGATCGAAGTCAAAGTACCAGAGAGCCCGTCTGACAGTTATAAGGTCAGGATCGGCAGCGGTATGCTCGGGCAGATATTGTCCAAGGTCGAGGATGATTTTGGCTCTCGTGGATTATTTGTACTTACCGATTCCAATGTAGCAAATGCCGGCCACCTGGAAAAACTTTTGGCTGGTAAAAGCGTGCCGCATTTTATTATCGACCCGGCTGGTGAGGTCTCGAAAAATATATCGACAGTCATAGCTATTATCGAATCGATGGAGAAAGCTTTTCTCGGCAGAGATACCGTAGTTGTTGCTCTTGGCGGCGGGACGGTCGGTGATATTGGGGCGTTCGCCGCCTCGATATTTAAAAGAGGTGTGCCAGTAGTGCAAATTCCGACGACGACAGTATCGCAGGCTGATTCATCTATCGGCGGCAAGAGCGGTGTCGATTCAAGCCTGAGTAAGAACGCGTTCGGGACGTTCTGGCATCCGTCGGCTGTTTATGTCGATGTCGAAACATTAAAGACGCTCGATGACAGGCAATACCGGGCTGGGCTGGTCGAATCGGTCAAGCATGCCTTGATAGCCGACAGCGAATATTTCGAGTTCTTCGAGAGTAATATTGACGCTATTTTGTCGCGCGATATGGAAGTTCTATCGAAGATTGCGAAAAAAAATTGTGCGATAAAAGCATCGGTTGTTGAGCAGGATCCGACAGAGAAGAATATGCGCAGGATGCTCAATTACGGCCATACAATAGGCCATGCGGTCGAATCGGCAAGCGGATTCGATTTGCTGCACGGCGAGGCTGTGGCGGTCGGGATAATTGGTGCGGCGATAATTGAGAATAAGATGATGTTGTCAGACGGCGAGAGAATTGGTAGAATCCGCAGCTTGCTTGAAAAGCTGTCGGTGCCTGTAAAGATACCGGCTGGGCTCGACAGGGCAAAGCTGTTAGAAGCGATCAGGCGGGACAAAAAGGCGGTGCAGGGCTGGCCGAATTTTGTGCTGCTTAGCGATATTGGAAAAGTGTACTGCACGGAAGGTCAGTATGCGGTAAAAGTTCAACAACAAGTGGTTGAGCAGACACTGGATGAGCTTGCCACGTAAATGAAGTCAGAGGTTAAACGATGTTCAGAGAAGAAATTAAAGTTTTTGACTGCACAGTTAGAGATGGCGGATTAATTAACAATCATTACTTTACCGACGAGTTTGTTCGCGCGGTGTACGAGTCGCTTACAAAAGCTGGTGTAGATTATATGGAGTTTGGTTACCGCAGCAGTAAAGAACTGTTTAGCCCGGAAGAGTTCGGCGCGTGGAAGTACTGCGATGACGATAAGATCAACGAGATCATCGACGGTATTGAGTCGGATGTTAAGATTAGTATTATGGTCGATGCACATCGTGTTCAGGAACAGAAGTTTGAGCCGGTCGATCAGAGCCCAGTCGATATGATCCGCGTCGCCACTTATGTAAAAGATATCGACAAGGCTATCGATATGGTCAATAAAACCAACGACCTTGGCTATGAGACGTGCGTGAATATTATGGCTATCTCGAAAGAGAGCGAGTTCGATCTTATCGAGGCCCTTAAACAGGTCAATGCAGAGTGCAAGCCGAATGTTGTATATGTTGTTGACAGCTTTGGTTCACTGTACTGTGAGCAGATCGAATATTATGCCAAGCTTTTCCAGAAATATGTCGAAGGTGTAACGATCGGCGTTCATTGCCATAACAATCAGCAGTTAGCTTTCGGTAATACTATCGAAGGTATTATTCATAACTGCAATTTCGTTGACGGTTCGCTTTACGGTATCGGCCGAGGCGCCGGCAACTGTCCGCTGGAATTGCTGGTCGGTTTTTTGAAGAACCCGAAATTCAACCTCACACCGATTCTAAAGGTCATCCAGGATTACATGATCCCGATGCGAGAAGAGATCGAGTGGGGCTATATGATACCTTACGTAGTAACAGGCATTCTTAACGAGCATCCCCGTGCTGCTATCGCCAGACGTAAAAGCGAGGATCGTGATAAATATGCCGAGTTCTACGAAGAGATCCTCGAAGCTCTCGATTAGGTGATACTATCATGAAGAAACTCTGGATCAATTCTGTGCCTTACAATAAGGAGCAGGTGATCACCGCTCTCGAAAGCGGTGCGCAAGCTGTAGTTATTCCCGACGGTCAAAGCGAAACTGTTCGCCAGTTCGGAAAGATAGATACTGTCGAAAAGGACGGCGATCTAAAGCCGGGCGTTGATGTTGAGTTCATAGACATCTCCGGTAAAGCCGACGAGGACAAGGCGGCATCTGTGCCGGCTGACAAGATAGTCGTACTCCGAATGCTGGACTGGACTATTATCCCTATCGAGAATCTTTTGGCCCGCCGCGGCAGTAATATTATGGTACAGGTCGAGACTTCTGAGCAGGCTAAGCTTATGGTCGAGATACTCGAAAAGGGCGTTGACGGAGTTGTTCTCAATAGCACTGATGTCAACGAGATAAAAAAGACCGCTGATATTGTCCGCGATGTCAGCGCACCTGTTGATTTAGTGACAGCAACGATAACTAATGTTAAAATGCTTGGAATGGGTGACCGGGCCTGCATCGATACCTGTACGCAGATGTCGCTGGGCGAAGGGATGCTGGTCGGCAATACAGCCAGCGGATTTTTCCTTGTCCATTCGGAAACGATAGATAATCCTTACGTAGCGTCGAGACCTTTCAGGGTCAACGCCGGTGCGGTTCATGCTTATACACTCGGCCCGGGCGGCAAGACGAATTATCTTGCCGATCTTAAAACCGGTGACGAAGTTTTGCTGGTCAACAGCGAAGGCAAGAGCCAGTTAGCGTATCTCGGCCGTAACAAAATTGAAAAGCGCCCGATGATGCTCATCGAGGCTGAGGCTGACAGCTCGCCGATAGGTCTTGTACTGCAGAACGCAGAGACAATTCGTTTAGTTGACGAAAAAGGTAATGCTGTTTCCGTTACGAGCCTGAAGGTAGGCGACAAAGTGCTCGGCCATATTGAAAAAGGCGGCAGGCACTTTGGTATGAAGGTCGAAGAAACTCTTATCGAAAAATAAAAAACTTTGATTATATTGCGTTTCTTTGGGCAGCTAATATAGAAGCGAAAGCTACAGCAGCGGTTTCAATTCTAAGGACAGTGTCCGTTAAGCTAACCGGCTGAGCGTTTGCGCTATCAAGCATAGCAGTCTCTTCATCAGTGAATCCACCTTCGGGCCCGATGAAAGCGACCATATTTTTATTTTCGAAATTGAGGTTTGTAAGCGGAACAGCTTTTGCGTCAAGTGAACCGTAAAGGATCTTAGTTTCTTTGAACTCAGCGATCACGTCAGCTAATTTTTCCGGTGGGTCGATCTGCGGCAGGTATAAACGCTTACATTGTTTAG
>JANQHJ010000074.1 GCA_028282745.1 Sedimentisphaerales bacterium
AAAGGGTTATTGACTGCGTTTCCTAAGTGACAGTGCACCGAGTGATAACAAAAGTATTGTTACAGGTTCGGGTACAACTGTTGCGCTGGTAACAGTCGCATCAATTCCAAACTCTGTTTCGCGCGGCCCGCCTGATATGTACAACCTGTTATCACCCCAATCGCCGAGGACAGGGGCAGTTGTCGGCAAGGCGTCACCGGAAAGAGCTGTCATTGTACTGTCTTCAAGAAACCAGAAGAAATCATTGATTGTAGTCCCGTTTGCTAGAGATAAATTGTTATGGCTTCTTACAACATAGGTGTCTCTATTCAAAGCATTGTTTAGCATACCAATTGCAAACTCAACATTACACGGATCTGTATTAAAGTTTAGCCCACCCCCAGTTAAAAATAATCCGTAAGGAGAAACATTCATCAAATATTCACCGCCACTTGACGATAGATCAGAATCCAAGGTTGTCGATTCGTAGCAGTAATAGCCTGTTATAGTGCTTGAGGTCGTGATCTTGCCTTCGAGATGATCGCATGGATCCAATACATAATCGACCTCTGCTTCAATGGCGATGTAGATAAGCTCTGCCT
Source organism: Sedimentisphaerales bacterium (assembly GCA_028282745.1). Classification (GTDB taxonomy): domain Bacteria; phylum Planctomycetota; class Phycisphaerae; order Sedimentisphaerales; family Anaerobacaceae; genus JANQHJ01. Next base: position 582 of record JANQHJ010000074.1, read on the forward strand.
GTGCACAGAATGCACAGAGCATCACCACTCCCACCGCGAGTAAAATTCGCTTTTTCATTTTGCTTCCCCTTTAAAATAGTAACAACATTATATCATAAATAACTACGGATTACACTAAAATCCTTCCATAAACCACGGATTTTCAGGATTTACACGGATTATATTTTAGTACCGATAATCCCGATGAGTTTTCTTCCGCCCCAAATTGCGGAGGCATTATAGCAGAAACAATCCTAATTATCAAAGAAATTTTTAAAAAATGGCCACATAAATATAGTCACAGAGCACACAGAGTTCACAGAGATATTTAAAAGACTCCAGGCTAAAGGTATTAAAGCTGCTGTCCGGCCTTGGTATAATTCCAAAGCCGCACCGTGAACAACAGGCCGGACAGCCTACCTTGCCCTAATTTGCGCGTAAGCAGCGCGCAGCACTTTGGGAGATCGTTAAATGGTTCGATGTCGGCCCAAATAAAAAAAAGCAAGACACCGAACACTCACGCCCCGAAGTAGCCGGCGAAGGCTAAGGCAGAACGTAAGGTCGGTGTCTCGCTTTAAACAGGAAAATCCTGTATAATTCATAAACGAGACACGCAACCCTTTACGCGATACTCCTGCCTAAAAAATTTCGCCGTTTCTTCGGGAAGTATCCAAAAGGATTAAGTGCTTCAAAATTATTTTAAATTATTCAAAGAGCAGATTCTAAAAATACCATTTCCGAATTATTATGTCAATATAAAAACCAAAAAAATTGAAAAGGAGTCAGAAGGGATAGGGAGTTAATAGTCGTTAGTGAATAGGGGATAGGGGATAGTTAATAGTATCCGTGTGAAACGGGTTTGACATTATATATAGTTTTGGATATTATAACAAAAGCAGATAGTAGATTACCGAAGGACGGGTAAATTGATGCCGAATAAAGGATTTACACATCTTCATTTACATAGTCAGTATTCTCTGCTTGACGGCGCGATAGCTTTTGACCCTTTGTTTGACCGCTGCAAGAAGCTTGAGATGGATTGTGTTGCGCTTACAGATCATGGGAACATGTTCGGGGCGGTTGAATTTTACAGCAAGGCCAGGTTGGCTGGTGTAAAACCAATATTGGGGATGGAGGCTTATATCGCGCCGGGCAGCAGGTTCGATAAGAGCAAGAGCAGTATAAGTGACGCGGCGTATCATTTGATATTGCTGGCTGAGAATCTAAAGGGTTATCAAAATCTATTAAAGCTTACCAGTGCCGGTTATACTGAAGGGTTTTACTATCGGCCGAGGATCGATAAAGAGATTTTGGCGGAATTCAATGAGGGACTGATATGTACCAGTGCCTGCATTAAAGGCGAAGTGGCATCGATGCTTTTGAAAGGTGATGAGAAAAAAGCAGTATCAGTCGCCGAGGAATATTTGAAGATATTCGGGCCGGAGCGGTATTTCATCGAGATACAAAAGCATGAAAGTGATGAGCCCTATGTTCGATGCGGGCTGATGGATGTGGCTAAGAAGTTGGGGATCGGGTTAGTCGCTACGAACGACGTTCACTTTTTGACTGCGGCGGATTACGAGGCGCATAATTGTCTGTGCTGTATAAGTACCGGAAAGAATGCCGACGATCCGAACAGGATGGTTTATCCGTCGGATCTTTATCTTCGAAGCAGTGACGAGATGCGGAATGATTTCGCGGAGGTTGAGCGGGCGTGTGATAATACGTTGATGATAGCTGAGAGGTGTAATGTCGAGCTTGATCTTAAGAGCCGACACGCACCGGTGTTCAAGCCGCCGGAAGGGATTACGCCTGAGGATTATTTGACGAAGCTGTGCTATGAAAGTGCGCAGAAGATATACGGGCATGTTACGGGTGAGATAAAGGAAAGGCTTGACAGGGAGCTTGAGGTTATCGAGTCGAAGGGATTCGCGAGCTATTTTCTGATCGTTTGGGATTTCTGTAACTACGCTCATGAGAATGATATACCGGTTGGGGCCAGGGGCAGTGGTGTCGGGACGATAGTGGGGTATTGTCTCGGTCTGTGCGATGTCGATCCGATCAAGTATGACCTGCTGTTCGAGAGGTTTATGGATCCGCAGCGAAATGAGATGCCTGATATCGATATCGATATTTGCCAGGACAGCAGGGGTGAGGTTATCGATTATGTCAGGCAGAAATATGGTCATGTTGCGCAGATTATAACGTTCGGGACGATGAAGGCCAGGGCGGTAATTCGTGATATATGCCGTGTGCTGGCGGTGCCGTTGGCTGAGGCCGATAGGTTAGCTAAGCTGGTGCCGGATTCTTTGGGGATGACGCTCGATAAGGCTCTGGAGACGGAGCCGGAACTTAAGGCGAGTTATGATAACGACGAGCAGACGCGACGAGTGATCGATATATGTAAGAGGCTGGAGGGATTAGCGAGGCACGCATCGGTTCACGCGGCGGGTGTGGTTGTTGCGCAGGAGCCTCTTGAGAATTATGTGCCGTTGTATAAGGCTTCGGGGTCTGATGATATTGTGACTCAGTTCGAAGGGCCGACCGTTGAGAAGGTCGGGCTCTTGAAGATGGACTTTTTGGGGCTCAAGACACTTAGCGTTCTTGAGAGGGCGAGAAAGTTAGTTAGAGAAATACATGGTGTCGTGATAGACCTCGAGAAGATCGACCAGACTGAGCCGGAAGTGTTCAAGGTTTTCGCGAGCGGTAATACTAAGGGTGTGTTCCAGTTCGAGTCGGGCGGTATGCAGGATCTTTTGATGAAGATGAAGCCTGACCGGATAGAAGACCTGATAGCGGCGAACGCGCTGTATCGGCCGGGGCCTATGATCCTTATTGGTGATTACTGCGATCGCAAGCACGGTGCAAAGTGGTCAGTTCCGCATCCGATTATGAAAGAGGTGCTGGAGGAGACGTACGGGATAATGATCTACCAAGAGCAGGTTATGAGGATATGTAACCGGCTTGGTGATATTCCGCTGCGTGAGGCTTATAAACTTATTAAGGCGATCAGTAAGAAGAAGGCTAAAGTGATCGCGAAGGAGAAAGAGCGGTTCCTTGAGGGGTGTACCGCGAAAGGTTTGACAAAGAATCAGGCGGAGGAGATATTCGAGCTGATCGAGCGGTTCGCCGGTTACGGTTTTAATAAGAGCCACTCGACGAGGTATTCTTTTATCGCGTATCAAACGGCGTATATGAAGGCACATTGGCCGGTCGAATTTATGGCGGCGCTGCTGACGTATGAAATGGGCAATACGGATAAGGTGGTCGATTATATATCCGAATGCACGCGGATGGAGATAGAAGTATTGGCGCCTGATATAAATGAAAGTCATGTCGATTTTACGCCGGTTTATAAAGGCAAAGCAGAAGAGAAAAAAGAAGTTATCCGGTTCGGTTTAGCAGCGGTCAAGGGAGTCGGAGAAAAGGCGGTCGAGCAGATTATCGAGGCCCGCAACAAGTGCGGCAAGTTCAAGAGCCTGTATCATTTCTGTGAGAATGTTGACATGCGAAGTGCTAATAAGCAGGTGATGGAGTCTTTGATCAAGGCGGGCGCGTTTGATCGGCTTGGCGGGAACCGTCATCAGATGATGGCTGGACTGGAGAATGCGATGCAGGTGGGGGCGGCTCATCAGTCGGATGTGACGAGCGGGCAGATGAACTTTTTTGGGCAGCAAACCGATTATTCGAAGGACTTCGAGAAGCTGCCGCAGGTGGCGCCGTGGCCGGAGCAGCTGATGCTTTCTTATGAGAAAGAGGTGCTGGGTTTTTATGTTACGAGTAACCCATTGAGCCATTGTGCCGAGAGGATAAATGTTTATTCTAATATCAATACTTCGCAACTTGATCGGGCGGGTCAGGATATGCCGGTTGTTATAGGCGGGATGGTGACGCGAGTTCGGTATCATGTTACCAAAAAGGGCAGGAACGCCGGTGCGAAGATGGCTGTGTTTGTGCTGGAGGATCTGCAGGGGGAGGTGGAAGTAGTTCTATTCCCGAGTACCCTGGAAGAGTATTCGGAATATGTAGCGAACGATAAAATAGTTTTTGTGCAAGGCAAGGTCGATCGGCGAAGAGAGAAGCCGAATATATTCGCAGAGGAATTGATCTCGCTCGAAGATGTTACCGAGAAGCTGGCAGCGAAGGTGAAGCTGCGGTTAGAAGCGAAGGATGTGAACGAGCAGAAGGTAGCGATGATAAAGAGCCTTTGCGAGCATCATCATGGTAAGAGCCCTGTTTATGTTGCGGTTAAAACTGACAAGGGCAGAGTTTATACATCAGCGGATAAAAAGCTGTGTGTTAATCCGGATGTCGAGTTCTGCAAGAAGATGAAGCAGATCGTCGGCGAAAATAACTTTCAGCTTAGCCGATAAACACTCACTAACTATGAGTATTCAAGATTGCCGCGGCCTGCACTTAGGCCTTGCGATGAAAAGAATTGCTTATAGATTTTCGAGTATATCACCGATATTAATGTCATTTTTCTTTAAGCCTTCCTTGAGGATGTTTTTCAGGTTATCTTCGAATAGCGTTTTTCCCCAGTCGATCTCAGGAGAGTCATATCGACCTTTGAAAGAGGCTGTAATTCGGCCTTCGGTGTTTTCTTCTCCAATCTTAATAGTTCTTCCGGTAGTATAAGGCGTTTTGACCTTTGAACCCTCTATGCTTTTTGTAGCAAGATCGATGCGCCCGATGAAATTGAACGGATTATCATCTACATTTAGCTGCATATTATCATAACTTACGAGACCATTTTGGGCGGTTATCCTTGTGGGCATAACCTCCATTTTGTTATACCTGCCCGGCTTTCCACCGACTTTTTGGATGACATTGAAAATTTCCGATTGCAAGAGCATATCTTTGATGTAGAAATTTCCGGTCATAACCAGGTCTTTTTTCGTAGCTCCCTTGAGAGGTATTTGTAATTCATTGCAATCGAGAGTCGCATAGCCGCTTACTCTCTGGACGTCGTTGAAAATAGGAGACAGAATTTTGAGTAATCTCAGTGAAATTTCTTCGTCAATCTTGACGTTGTCCAGGATTTTGCGAGGTGTTCTGACTTTTAGAATAGTTTTTTTCTGGTTGAAGTCGGCTTGGCCGGCAAAGTTCAGAGTTCCATCGTTGACCTTTATTGAGAAACCGGGGATATCGAGGGCACCTTTATCAAAGTTGGCCTGGATGCTGGAAGGTTCGGGTGCTACGAAGCCCATGAATTCAACTCGGTCGAAGCTAATTTTAGCTGGTTTGGTAGTAGTCAGGTTCGCCCAAAGTTTATCGGGCTGGTCGGTTGGATATTTGCTGGTCAATTCAACGCCGGCTTTGGTGTTTAGCATTTTTAGATCTTTGGGCATAAAAGCAGAGATCAGTTGAGTGAGGTATTGTTCTTTGCTGTCACAATCTACTTTTGCGTTTAGTGATGATGTTTTTCCTGTGACAATTTTTTCATATTTGCAGTCAGCTTCAATTTGCCCCGGGGCAGAAAGTTTGCAGGTAATGATATTTTTTGTTTTGCCGATCCGGGCATCGAGGGTCGCATTGACAAGGTTGAAGCTGGCAGGCTCTGTATTCGGAGTAGCATAGGTCAGGTTTTTGATTTGTGTTGAATCGGTAACAATCCTTAAATCGTCAGCCTTTTTTGTTACAGAGAGCTTCGAAACAGCTTGGCCTGACAGTGAGAGTTTTTTGGGATAGGCAGGTACAAGCAGAGCGAAGGATCGAGCCTTTTCCAGATCGATGTCGGCTTCGATGGGGAGAGACATAGCTAGTTTTGAATTTTTAGAGCCCGGTATGGAAGCGTTGTTTATTTTGATATTGCCGAGGTTGGCGGCTAACTGGGCGGTTTTGATTTTCAAGTCAGAGGTGTCTCTATCAATATCGATGTTCATAGCAAAATCAGCTTTTGGCTCGGAAGCGGTTTCGCCTTTTGGAGTTTTGATTAGCAGGTTTGCTACAGAAGATGAGCCTGTGATGTTTATGATGTCTTTTTTGTTTGTGATCTGGCCTTTTGATGTCAGTTGGCCTTGGGCGGAGTATTGTTTTGTGTCGATGAACCGGCCGATTTCGTTCTGGAGCTTGCCAAGATTGGCAGAGAGTTCGTAAGCGAGAAGCTTGTCGGTACCGGAGCAGTTTATCTGTGCGAAAGAAGACGAGGCCTGGATGGTTTCGTAACTTATGCCGGATTTGTCCGAGTTGATAAGGGCTTTGGCAACAATGGGCTGGTCAAGTGTAATGATTTTGCCTTCTACTATTCCAGCCAAACCAATTAGTTGAGCGTCGGCATTGATTGTAGCCTTCGAAGCTTTTGTAGTTTTCTTTATCTTGCCGACTAATCGGCCTTTAGTTACCTTAGTTTTTTCGTTGATCTTCAAGGTGTTTGGAAGCTGGGCAGTTACAGCGGGGACATCAACTTCAAAAGCACAGTCGAGTGTTGAATCTTTATCAGGCGAGAGGAAATCGGAAAAAGATTTAGAAGATGTCGGGAGTTTACCAGCGGCGGCGATAGTTACCCAGTCTGTTTGCACTTCACATTTTGTTATGTCTATAAGATCCTCTGTGGCAGAGAGCTGGGTTGACATTGTAAGTGAGCTTGTTTTGATGCGGTCACCTTTTAAGGCAGAGCCCTTGATGTCGAGGTTGGAGCCCCGGATGTCACAATCAAGGCTCTTTATTTTTTTGCTTTGGAATTCTGATTTAAGCTCTCCAGCGATTTTCCCGGAAGTCTGAAGGTCAACGTCGAGTAGGTCGAGAATCGGGTTTAGCTTAGCAATATCAAGGTCGGAGATATTTACTGAGAGTTGGCCTGAAATTTTTGCGGGATTGATATTGCCTTCAGCGGTGACTTTTGAAGATTGGTAGCCATTGGCTATGTTAGCTTCAAGATTGAAGTCATTTTTCTGGTTTTGGCCTTTGAGGTTGACTCTTGAGTTCAGGCCAGTGAGGTGGATCGAATTTGCCTTGCTGTCAGTGATAGTTATATCGCCATTCTGGACGATCAGGTCTATCTTCTGGACGGGCAGTTTAGCTGGTTTTCCGGATTTTGTTTTTTCAGTTTCAGCTTTTTCTTTTTCTATCGGTTCGGGGAGGGTAATCTGAACCTGAGGTTTGTCTATGACGGTTCGGCCGAAGCTCATGTTGCCTAAAATCAGCGAGCCGTAGTGGGGCTTTGTAGTTATTTCGTTAATCCTTACAAAGGTTTGGTTGGCGGGGTCGTTGTAGCTAAAGTTTTTAAGCTTTATGCCTTTTAACCAGCCCATTGAGAGTGACGAAAATTCGGCTTTGCCGTCAATGGTATTGTTGATCTTTGTAAGTATTGTTTTGTTGCCGCTTTCAGATGAGATGTAAACCGGCACGACTATACCAATGATGATAACAATCAATAAAACGAGTGAGATCAATATTATGCCGATGACTTTTAATTTACTTTTCTTTTTGGTTTGTTTTTGCTCTTTCATTTTTCCACTCCTTTTTCCGGTTCGACATAGATGTACAATCGATCGGTTAAAAGCTTCCTTTGAAATTATATAACCATACAAACATTTTACGTCAGAAATAAGCGGAGTTCAATTAAATGTTGAAATTAGCTACTATTGGAGTATGGTCGGAAGGTCTTTCTAACTGACGGGGGGCAGTGTCGATAATACATTCGGTGCATTTATCGGCTAACGGTTTTGTTGCCATGATGTAATCCAGTCGCCAGCCGAGGTTCCTTTTGAAGGCGTTACGAAGGCGGTAATCCCAAAAGGTGTATTTTGCGGGTTCGTCACAGTGCATTCTGAAAGTGTCAGTGAATCCCCAATCCATAATTTTATTTAGGGCTTTGTGTACATCTGGATGATAGCAGACGCTACCGTATAGTTTTTCGGGATCGTGGAGATCTCTATCGTCGCGAGCGATATTGAGATCACCAGTCCAGACGAGAAGGTCACCCGGTTTGTAATGCTTATCTAAATATTGTAGAAGTCTATCGTACCAGTTGAGTTTGTATTGGAACTTGTCAGAATCAGGTTCGAAGCCCTGTGGGATGTAGGTGTTGACGATATTTGCACCTTTAATGCGAGCGGCGGCGAGGCGGGGTTCGTCTTTTGGCTCGCTGTCCAGGCCGAAGGTTGGATTTTCAATTTTGTGTTTGCTGATAACCGCTACTCCGTTGTAACTTTTTTGGCCCTTGAAAGAACAGTTGTACCCGATGTCACTGAAGGATTCAGCGGGAAAGTCCTTGTCCTGAGCCTTTGTTTCCTGAAGGCAGAGCACGTCAACCTGATTATCGTTGAGCCATTTTGTGACTATAGGCAGCCTGGCTCGAATAGAATTAACGTTAAAACTGGCAATTTTCATGTGTTCAAGCATTAAAATGGGTAAACAAAAACGGTTCTGTTGTCCGATATTAAAATTGTAAAAGTAAATATGCAGGATGCAAGAAGTTTTGCTAAATAAGAGAAAGGGATTTTTTGATGATTAAGAAATTAATATTAGTCGCACTGTTAGCAGTATTCAGCTTATCACTCATCGGTTGTCAGACTGTTTCAGGTCTCGGCGGAGATATCCAGTGGACAGCTGAGAAGACCGCAGATATGATAGAAGGTAATTAATATTATAGGACCCGGATGCTATTTGTCCGGGTCTGTTAATTAGTCTATTCTGGTTGTTCAACTATATCTTTGGCGGGGTCGGAGGAGATTTCCCTGATACTAACATTATCGGGCTTTACGTTTTTTTTTGAGAAGTCGGCGTCTATGGCAGGTTTCATTGATGAAGGTTGTGAAGCAGTGTAGCTTGCTATAATTGTCAGTTGTGCCATTAGAAAACTAAGCAAGCTTTCCGCACCTTGATTTAAATTCACTCCGTTCTGTGTCAGCCCGTCGTAGCATCCTTTCGAACGGAAATCGTATAGCGAGACCTTCAGGTCATTATCACCGAGGAACCAGTCGAAGGCTTTTCTCTGCAAAGCAAGATACCTTCTGTCTTTTGTTACTTCATAGGCAGTGTTAAGCATTAGGACCGTTCCTACTGCTTCTATTGGTTGTTGGTCCCACTTTGCTTTCTTTCCGCCTTTTGGATACCAGCCGTTACATCCGACGAAACTAAAATGATCTTCTTCGTAAGTTTTTTCGACGAGAAAATCACAAGCTTCTTTAGCAGCCTGGTAGTATTTTTCACTGAGATCCTGTGATGCTATGAAAAGAGCCTGGGGCAGGACGGCGTTATCGTATGTAAGCTCATCCTCGAACCAGAGCCAATCGTCGGATTTATTTTGCTGGTACATGTTTAGCAACAGGTCGGCACAGGATGTCATGTGTCTTTTGATGTCACTTGCGCCCGGGAATTTTTTAAGGTAGTCACTCATGCCAAGTATTACATAGGCCATTGCTCTTGGGTACTGTTTTTGTACGAGGGCTATCGAACGATCAAAGAAGTCTTTTATTATCGAAAGATATTCCGGAGTGGGGGGGTGAGCCATTAGGGCACCGAATGCCCAGAGTGTGCGACCGAGTGCGTCATGAATAGCTTCGTTTTCGATCCAGCGTTTGTCATAATCCATGACATTTCTGATATTGCCGTCGGAGTCCTGGGCGTACATCAGAAAAGCGAGGTAAATATCGCAAAGCCTAAGGGCTTCAGGGTCGGAGTATTGATCGTAATACTGAAGCATTGCTATTACAGCACGGGCATTGTCATCGGTGGTATATCCGAACCATCTATTCGGTATAGTGAACTTTGCGTGCTGGAACATCCCTGTGTCGTCGGTGAATTTTTTAACGTAATCCAGGGATGGTTCCGGTATGTCTAACTGGTGAGACGTATCAACCGTTTTATCTGACATTTTTACAGGTAAAGCCTTGTCATTGAAGGACTTCCAGTAGGCATGGCCTATCTTTGGCCATGTCCTGTTTCTGCCGTATTCATAGGCACTACGCCTTAGAGAATAGAAAAGAGATTCGTCCTTGAGGATATTTATAACCTGCTTGGCAATCTCTTTATGGTCGTTGAATGGTACGATGACACCTCGGCCATCGGAGAGCAATTCTTCGGCGGCCCAGTATGGGGTTGAGATGACGGCTCTTCCTGTGCCGACAGCGTATGAGAGTGTGCCGCTGGTTAGTTGTTCACGGTGAAGGTAGGGCGTTACATAAACGTCAGCAGCGCATAGAAAATTATCGAGTTCTTTGTCCTGGACGAAGTGATCGTAGAATATTACATGATCATTGAGGTCAAGCTCTTTGACAAGCCTTTGAAGTGAAAACCTATAAGACTCACCATCGTGTTTGAGGACGAGGGGATGAGTCATTCCAAGTATGACATAGAGAACGGTAGGATCAGATTTGACTATTTGCGGCATCGCTTTTAGCATTACCTCGATGCCTTTGTTTTTGCTGAGCAGGCCGAATGTTAAAATAGTTTTTCTGCCATCCATGTTGAATTTGTGCTTATAGTAATTGCTGTCAACGAAGGGCAGATCAGGGATGCCGTGAGGGATCAATTTAATTTTTTCTTCGTTTATGCCATAAATGTCACGCAGCATTGTTATGCCGTGAGTGTTCATGGTAATAACTTTATGTGATGCGTTACAAACATCAACAGTTGACTGGTAATAGTCTGGGGTTGGTTCGTCAAGTACCGTATGAAGCGTTGTTATGACCGGGGCGTTTAGTCTGCTTAAGAGCAGATTTAAATATGAACCAGCATTGCCACCGAAGAGGCCGAATTCGTGCTGGACACATACGAGATCGACATGGCTGAAGTTCAAATAGTCGGCTGCGCATATATAATCGTTTTTCACATCCTGTCTGATCTCAAATTTTACCGGTTCGCTGTATTGGTTAGTAGTGTCGGTTTTCATGGCCACGACAAGTGGTTTGAATCTTGCTTTGGCAGTAGATTTTATGGCGTCGATCAGGTCGGAGGTGAAGGTTGCGATACCACATTTGCGAGGATTGAATGAAGAAATGAACGCCACTTTCTTTGTAGAGCCCTTTGGCATTGGCAAAGTCCCTCACTTAAACACATTAAAGTTTAACTGATTGTATTTTTTATGGAGTATTAAGTCAAGGACATTTGGAAATTGGCTCAGGTGTTAGAGGTAATGGGAAAGTGAGCTTAATGGCTTAAATTGAGTGTTTTTTAAAGAATTTTGGTTTTTTCCCGAACTTTTGTGTTGTAAGGGGTATAATATACTACTAACATAGTGGGAAAAGTAGGGGTTGTTATTATGAAACTATCAACAAGAACAAGATATGGGGTTCGGGCCGTAATTGAACTCGCAAACCATTTTGGGCAGGGGCCGCTACAAATCAAGATAATCGCAGAGCGCCAGGCTATTAGCGTGAAGTATCTTGAGCAGCTAATGGCTATGCTTAAGGCCGGTGGTTTTGTTCAAAGCATCCGAGGGTCGAAAGGTGGGTACCGGCTTGCCCGGGCACCGGAAAAGATCAGCCTGGATGAAGTGTTTTTGGCTCTTGAGGGCTCAATAACGACGGTGGAATGTGTAGAGAACGACAGTTACTGTGCCCGTGCGGCAGATTGTGTAGCCCGGGAGGTCTGGACGAAAGTGCAGGAGGCTGTTTTCGGGGTATTGCGTTCGATGACTCTTAAGGATCTTACCGAGAAAACCAATCAAAGAAAAGAAACATTGAGTTACCAGATATAAAACTTAGGAAAGGGCATTTAAATGAGTGCGGTATTCGAGAATATAGCCGCGGCGGTGGGTTATACGCCATTGGTAAAGCTAAACAGACTTGTGAGTGATAACTCAACTGTGCTGGTTAAACTGGAATCTAAAAATCCGTCCGGCAGTGTTAAAGACAGGATTGCATTGTCGATGATCGAAGCTGCGGAAGAGAACAGTTTAATTGATAGTGATACAGTTATAATCGAGCCTACCAGTGGTAATACCGGGATTGGGCTTGCTTTTATATGTGCAGCAAAGGGATACAAGCTTATCCTTTGCATGCCGGAATCTATGAGCGTAGAGAGAAGGAAGATCCTGAAGCTTTTCGGAGCGGAATTGGTGTTGACGCCAGCGGCTGAGGGTATGACTGGAGCGGTTAATAAGGCCCAGGAGTTAATCGAACAGAATCCAAAGAGCTTTATGCCTCAACAGTTTAAGAACCCGGCAAATCCCAAAGTCCATGAAGAGACAACAGCCCATGAAATTTGGATAGATAGCGATGGTCAGGTTGATATTCTTGTAGCGGGGGTTGGAACTGGCGGCA
>JANQHJ010000118.1 GCA_028282745.1 Sedimentisphaerales bacterium
ATGCATATCCATGGCTGTTCTGTTGAGCTACATCCATACCCGGCACCAGACGAAGAATATCTGCTAAATTTGCTATTGCACCAAATTGTCTTATATCCTCGGAAGTGATGATAAACATAGCGTTGGTCGCCCTGCTTAATGGCTGAGCACGACGTGCGGATGAAGTGATTTCAATATCCATAAGGTCCTCAAGCGACATACCTGTCAGAGCAAAATCTTCTTCAATCAGCTCATCTTCAGCCAATGAATAAAAGCAAGCACCGGCAATCAAAAACGCCAGAGAAATGCGTACAATATTCCCATGTAATTTTTTTTTCGTCACTCTTTTTCCCGTTTTTTATTTTCGCACAAGTATTCCGACATCATCGTCATATACCAGATGAACCATAATTTAATTACTCCAACTCCCTTATATAACCACAAAATCCGCATCCTTAAATGAAATTTAACTTTACAGCCTTTTATATAGGACCTTAAAAACCAAAGCACACCTCCTGTTTTTGTCACTCGGCCTTGATTTAAAGCATTTATATGTTCACGCGTTGTGATGTTAAGGTTATAATTACTATCGGTTATGCAAAACTTCAAACGTTTCACAATGTGGTCGAGCCTGCTAATGATAATCGCTCTAATTGCAATGAGTGTTTATTCCACTTTTATCGGAGCAGCTAAAGCTAAAACATTTTTCAACTCACCCCTAATGATGGTCTTCTGGATAGTATCATTCTTGTGTTGTATAATTTCATTCAGTTTCATCGCAAAAACTACTAAAAGCACATCAATATCAATGATTTTCATTGCCTCAATATTGATCTTTGCGGGCTGGTTTTGGGCGTCAAAAACCGGACACCATACCCAACGATTGATTTTCAAAAACAATAAATACCAGTCTGGGATTATGCTACTCTATCAAGATCAAGTAGATAATGTCTATGCCTTGAATAACTATGACAAATTCACAAAATTACCCTTCCATGTAAAGCTGGAACAACTCACTATAGATTACTACGAGTCAGAGCCTAATTCCCTACCAATGACTAAGGAATTTTTCGCCGACATTCATATAATAAAAGACAAAAAGATTGCCCATTCTAAAACTATCGAAGCCAATAAGCCACTTCATTACGGCGGCTATTATTTCATTCAAAGCGACTCTGGACAAAAACAGGACATCCCATATATCATCTTGAATATTACATCTGACAGTGGCATCGGTCTGACTTTCGGCGGATACATCTTTCTGTGCATCGGGCTCTTCTGGCAATTGTGGTTTAAAGTGCTGATCAAAGCAGGACATAGAAGATAATGGAAATAAAATACTCCATACAAGGTATTCTTATATACTTGACTATGACAGCCTATCTAATGGCTTTGTTCGCACGATTAATTCGCAACAAGAGTTTTACTTATTTCTCTTTCACATTAGGTTTCATTATTGCTGCTATTTCACTCGGCTACCGCTGTTGGCACACAGCACATGTCCCATTCCAGAACCTTTTTGAAGTCTTCCTTGTTATGGGTTGGGCAATATACTTAATTTCAATATTTTGCCGTAAAACTCTAAAGATAAAGCAAACCACGGCAGACATTCTACTTGGCATCATTGTTTTGTTTCCTGCAGGTTTTGTTTTCAGCGACCATCCACAACAACTCCAACCCATTTTACAAAGTCCTTTCTTTGCCCCACATGTAGCTGCCTATATTCTTGCTTACATTTTTATGTTCAAAGCCGCCATCGCCGCTGTAAATGGACTATTTTCGAAAAATCCCCGCGACCTTTCCTTGGACACATATCATCTCATCTGCGCCGGCTTTCCCTTATTGACACTTGGCTTCGTGCTTGGCAGCATTTGGGCACACTATGCCTGGGCGGATTTCTGGGGATGGGATCCAAAGGAAATGTGGGCTTTAACCACTTGGCTTACTTACATCGCATTTTTCAATTTCAGGTTCATCACAAAAAACCGACACCCCCACATAAACTCTTTCTGGGCAATCTCCGGCCTGTTAGCGATAATTATTACTCTCTTATGGGCAAACCTGTCCAGCATTTTTTCCAGCCTGCACTCATACGCAACTTAATTTAACTACTGCTTGACCTCACCCACAAAATATTCATAATAATACTGCTCATGGAGAAAAAATACTCGATAATAAAAATTGTTTTAATATTGACCACTGCCTTATGTTGCAACTCATTCGCAGATTATCTTAATGACCCAAACTGGCAGGATTACAACGACTTCACACACCAGTCATGGGACTTCAACGCACCTCCTGATACAGGGCTTGAAGGTCCAAACTTACCTCTTGTTCCTGACGGAAATTCTGGCTGGACAAATATTTTCGGCACTCCTTTATTGCTCGAATTCTATAATACTTCGTTTTTAAGTGGCTGGTTTTATGACACTAGCACTCTACCAATAGATTCTAACAGAACCGGGCTTTATGGAGGAATGGGTGACTCTTCTCTGACATTTAAAGTACCGAACAACAAAAGAATATTCCTTTGGCAAAAACACCTTTGGATCCAGATGACTTTTTATGCAAGAAAAGATGGCCTGAATAATTACAATGTCGAGATAGCCCGTGACGCAAATTTTACTGACACAAATAATATTTATTATGTTTCCGGTCACATAGAAGAGCTCAATGAACCACAGGGCAATTCAGGAAAATGGTATCGGGTAACTGAAATTTTTCAATTCGAGGATCAGCCTTCACAAGAATATATCAGGCTTACTGTATATTACGACCCCAATATTACAAATGCTGCGACTATGATTGACCAGGTGGATATTGATACAAAGTGCATAAACATTGATATGGCCATGGATGGTATTATTGATTTCAAGGATTTAGCCTTTTTAGCAAATCAATGGTTAAGATATTCTATCATAGCCGACTTACACCCTGATGGAATTGTTGATCAAAACGATTTGCAACTATTTCTAATGTATTGGCTGCTGAAAAATGAAATATCTTAAACTCTTCTTTTCTCTATGAACTATCGATTTACCAGGTGTCATGCTTTTACTCTCATAGAACTGCTCGTAGTCATTGCTACGATAGCTCTTTTGCTTGGTGCACTTATACCGGTTACTCAAAAAGCAAAAGCAAGTGCAAAAGAACTTAATTGCGCTTCTAATTTAAGGCAGATAGCCATGGCGACGCAGATATATTTGGAAAATAATAATGATCAACTCATAGTTGTCGGCAAAATTATGCAAGCCGACACAATAGAAGAAGCTCTGTCAATGTGGCACATTGCCCTATTACCTTATATCTGCGAAAATATTAAACAGGACATCTCTGATTTATTGGATAATACGGCAGAGCTTTGGTTTTGTCCTGCCGATAAGGACCCCTACCCTATTGGCTATAAAAACTATTCTCACAAAAAAAAGTTTACCAGCTATGCACCTAATGGATATTACCCACAAAAAGATGCTCCTGCTAAAATTCCTCTTGAAATGAAACTCGGCCCTGCAGGAGGTTATAAAATAAGTCATATAAATACTCCATCCGATTGCATGCTTATTGGTGAAACCAGTTTCGCCGCTCAGTTCTATGATGCTGACGCTCCGAAAATAAAGGAATACGACCTTCCTTTGGATGCCCACCATCGCCAAACCAGCGGCTTCTACCATAATCACAAAATGAATGTGCTTTTCGTGGACGGACATATCGAATCGATAAAAGGCAAAAAGGATTCAATAATGATTTGGCCAAAAGGATTTGAGAAATATTACGAATCGAAGAAATATATGTACTGGCCGGATCTAACACTAAAAACTGCAAAAGACGATCTTAATTTCTGGGGGCCTGGATACTAATTTAATTCTCGAGCCACCTGTCAAGCACCGTTTCGAGATCCTTCTCATCGACAATGCCGAATGGCGCAGCTATATCCGCACCGTCACAGCCTCCATAGCTGCCGTCACAGCTATTCATAAATTCCCTGCACACTACACTATAATCGAAAAAATTAATAGCCCTCTTTGTACTGTTATTCATCCAGTTATCCATAACAACTGAAAGATCTTCCATATCTACAACACCTTGAGGCTCAGCTATATCCGCACCGTTACACCAGTTGTTTTCCTTGTTACAGCTGTTGTTCCACTCAGAAAGAACTTTGCTGTAATCAATAAAATTCACTATACCATTAGTACTAATATCACCTTGCCCTCCTACACCTGTGATATGCTGTATCCAATCCGAATATGAACTGACTCGAACTGCATCGATATAGTCAGGATCGCTCTCATAAGGATTATTGCCATTTCTAAACCATGACTCAAATCCATCCGAATGAATCTCAACTGACCTGCTCAAGCCGCCAAGCCGCCATTGACCGTTTACCTTAACAAACCAACCGCCACCTGAATCGCGATCAGCTATTGTCCCCTCATATATAGTCCTGCCTGGCTCATCGAAATTAGCTATTATGATATCACTGCTGTAACCAGCCGCGCCCATACCGTCTCTGGTCTTTTCCACCACATTTGTACACCAAAGATCTTTCGGATTCTCAACCACTAACCACCGATAGCCGTAAACGATCCCGGCCTTTTGAAGCATCGCTCCTCTGCTGTAGCCATAGCCGCCAATAACAATTTCCTTACCAACTTCATTTCTGGACAAGTTGATTGGAATATAATTCTTCAAATTGGCCCTGCTTCCGTCAGGTTTTGTCAGTCTGACAAGTTGTATATCTGCATTTCGAAATGGGCCACCCTGCCAGATATCTTTATACTCACAATTATATATATGCCCTGCTACCGTAACTGTTGGAGGCTTAAGCAGTTGATGCTGTGTAGTGATTATCCAATCAGGAGCGATAACTACAAAATTCGCGATGACAGGAGTGCTTGAATTTGAAAAATATCCCAATACATTAGGATCAGGCCGATCTTTCCACACCTCTAAATCAGGCTCTGTCTCTGGATGTACAATCACCCCCGGCGCTGCTGCACCGTAGAAAACAACCAGAATAATAATCACTGCTCCTCGCGCCAATGCCAATTCTACCCCTACGATAGCCTCCCTACCTTGATGCGAAATTATACATAAATATCAGCATTTTGCAAGCCTAAAACAGGCTATTATGGGACTACAGTGAGGTTTGAAGGTGATTTTTATTCAGTCCAAAGCCACATA
>JANQHJ010000161.1 GCA_028282745.1 Sedimentisphaerales bacterium
TTATCGTTTGCTTGATGGCTTACAAAACTTTGTACATGAGCTACTTATCGAAAGACAAAAACCGCCCGAGTTCTTGTGAAAAAACGGGTACTCGCGTCATTCTTGCGGAAATGAGTATAGTCTTTCCTTGCCTTTTTAGTATCCGTTGGCAAATCGAACATTGCGAAAATCCACACAGCTCTATACCCGCTTATTATCATAATACCGGCAATTCAATAAATTTCTGTTCATTTTTAAAAACCCTAACCAAAGAAGCACACGTTCTGTGAAGCCCCACCATCATAGGCCCCTTGAATCCTCCTATGTTCACCTCCTCGTATAATACCTCAAGAAGCTTTGCCTTTATCTGTTGATTAAGCTCGTCTTCATAATCGCCGCTCTGATAAATTTCCCTGACCTTGTTTTCTACAAATCCCCGGAAAGGCTCAATAATATCATCCGCTAAACAGAAAGCGTTATACCTGTTACGATGATGAAGCCCTAAGCTCGGCAAAAGGCCCGCACTGCATAGCGCCCTCGCTACCGCAGCTCGCGCCACCATATAACCATAATTCAATAGCTTATTAGGCCCATGGCCATTTATATCCCTTTTGAAATCTTTTATTAAACCGCTTGAAATCACTTCCTGAAAAAAACTGCCCCAGAATTTCCTGCTTGCCTGGGCCTCGATATTAGATGTGTCACCGCTCTTAACTCTTGAACGAAGTGACATCATGGATTTGTAAACCTTATTTTCTTTGCCAAGAAGTTTTGCCTGATGTTTTATCTTTGTCTGTATGATTTGCTTCCATAGTCTTTTTTTAACGGGCTCTTTAACTTCAATCTGGAAACGAAATCTCTCTGTTTGAACACTATTGCTCTCTAATGGTAAGAGCATCCCGGTCGGATGATGATTGGCCCCGCACAATACTATTGCTGCCCCTTTTGATAGTAGCTCTGTAAAAACGCAGTGCGTATAGATCACCCCCTGATGATCGACCAAAAGCACGCCGATGTCCTCACACGGAATACTCCTCTCCGAACCGTTCTGACCGATAATAAGCTGACCGTATTTAATACTAAGCCGGCTCTGCGACTGAGATATCTCGACAATACGCTTGATCACTGAGTCTCCCTCCCAAAAAACCCATTATCGTACATATTAATACTCGACTTTAATGATTTAGGTTAATCCTTAACCAATATTTTTACGTTGCCAAGTGGTGAAATTTTAACTTTTTCAGGTATTTCATTTTTATCATAAGTTATAAGCTGTTTTAATCCATCGTTGTATTTTGTTCTATCTGGTTTTATGCTTATATCTTGACGTTTTCTGCCATACTTTTCTTTCGCAGGGTTTGCGTCTGTATGAGGTGTGAAATGAATAGTATTGCTGCTATCTATTTTAAAGACAACAAAATAGTCTGGTTCATTCGTTTCAGGGTGTTTCATATGAACCATTTCCCCCTTTGAGAGTGACATTACAAATTCGCCGTTTTTGTTTTCATTTTTGTCAACAATCGCTTTTTTCTCTTTTCTTGCTCTTATTGCGGCATTAAAATTGGTAACAACGTCACCTGACCATTTTTTCTCACCTTTTTTACTTATCTTTTCGCGTATTTCGATATGGTGATTGTTCTGTGTTTGATAAACCCTGAGTGATTTTCTAATTTTATGAGCAGGGCTGTTTTTATAGTCAAAACCTTTACGTTTGATTTCTTTTACTTCATTAAGTTTCCAAAGTAATCTTACTTTTCTAACTGGTGTTCCATTTATTACAAGCCCTTTTTCTTTGATTATAGCTTTTGCACTTGCCATATCTTTAAAACTATGTTCCTTAAGCCAATCACGTATTTTATCTCTTAATTCAATGTCTCTTATAATACCTGACCTTGCTGGCGGAACGTCTATGAGAGAAAGCATCTTTTTCCTGATCTTTTTTTTATCATTTTGTGTTGCAATTTTATATTTTTCTTTTAAGTTGTCCCAGCCATCAGGCATTCTTAAATGGCTTTGTTTGATTCCAATTACGGGAATACTTTTAATATACATTCCTTCTCTTAACACAGGCTTTCCATTATTATCTAATTTTATGTCACCTTTTTTTATTCCTTTCTTTTTGTTGTCTTTTGCGTGTCTTTCATAAATAATAGCAGGGCCGTAAAGAGAGGCTTTGTGCAAATGGCCGGTAATTTTTCTGTTATAAGACCTGTGAGCTATTTTTATCTTCTTATACTCTTCAGCCAATTTCTCACTAAAACCCTCCCAGGGCTGTTCGATGGTTTCTCTACGTGGTTCAATATCAATTTTTTCTTTTTTATATTTCTCTTTTTGTTTTTCAAAACCTACAAAAGCCTGTTTAATCTTTGGAAAATTCTGTGGTGACATTGCGATTATCGCGGCATCAACAGCATGATGTCGATGATCACCCCTGTTTTTTCCGCCTTTTTCGCTGCGATTACCATTGCTATCAAAAAAAAGTCCCCAGTCTCTTCGAAGTAGATCAGTATAATTTCCATTTGAGGCAAAAACATATCTTTTACTTCTATTCCTGTCACCGTATAAAACCTTGTTTATCCAGTCGGCAGTCTGCTTTGCCGCATATGCTGCCGAACTAAGCTGCTCGTCAGTGAAACCTTCTTTAGGTGTTCTTCGATGGAGGTTTTTCCATTTTTCATTATCAGTCATATCAACAGTATCTTTATTTATTGCTGTTTTATCACTTTTGTCCTTGTGAAGATGTTTAAATCTTTTTTCCAACTGTCCAAAGTCTTCTTCGCTTAGCCAATCAATGGGGGTTCTGTCCTTCTTGCCCTCATTAGCGGGCTTATAACACAAAACCAGGTTACTCATGACATTTTTACCCCCTTTACTTCTCGGAACGATATGATCAATCTCAAGCCCGGATCCGTCAGCAGCTTGTGCTTCAGTAATCGATTCTCCTGAGTATGCACAGGCATATTTATCTTTTTCTTCATTTAATCCTGAATACGCGCATACATATCTTTGTTGACGGCATAGCCTTACGCGTAATATGGCTTGTTTTCTATGTGTGCTCGTTACATTATAAGCGTCAAGATTGTGTTTTTTTATTATGTCTTTTTTAAGATCCTCAATAGCCTTGTTTTTCTGAATTCTTTTTGCAATATCTCTTGCGGTTTGTCTTGCCTCTCTTGCAAGTTCAATGACAACTCTTTCAGGTATTCCCGCTTGCCTGATATGTTCTATTAAGTGCTTCCTAACTTCATGAATGCTTTTTCTAACAACCGGATTAGAAATCCCTTCTGATACAGGAGGCAATAAATCGGGATGTTTACCAAGAAATTGCTTGATTCTTTTGTTTACTACGACATCTTTTATTGAATAGCGTTTTCTTGTTAAATCATCAGCGCCATTTGAGGCATCTTCAGCGAACATATCTCTTGCTTCCGTTACACTATAGCCGTCTCTCAAATATGGCAGTAAATTTTTGATTGCTTTCCTCGAAAGATTTACTCTTCTGTCCTTTTTAGGCATTTTTTTCCAAACGGAAATAAACTTTTCAGCTTGTTCGTCATTTAAACCCCACCATTTCTTACATCCGCTCCTTAGCCTCTTTTCATCTTCTTCGTCATTAGGATCGAATTTCAATATCGCTTTATTCACAGAATCTTTTTGTTTGTCTTGGAAAGTTGACCATTTTTCCTCACTAAAAACACCGCATACAATTTGAGAGTGAAACAAATCGCCGTTCACGGTAAATTTATCGCCGTCGGTATTAAGTGTGTAAAGTGTTTTATTGACACCTTTATCTATTCCCAGCGCTTTTCTTATTGTGCTTTCTGATGCAGTTTTCTGTGTTCTCACTAAGCTTATTACTTCTTTTCTTTCGTCTTCATCTAATTTCCGGCTTGCTTCCATCGGCGGTGTAATTCGAATATTATTTATACTCGTTAAAACAAGAAATTCCTGTGCGTACATATCAGCCTTGGGGCATTTCATATCAGTTGGTTCTAAATCACACCTGCCCAGTGTACCAACATTCCAGTACGCTTTTCTTTGACTAAATAATACCCCCTGGCACCTCCATGTATCTGTTTTTTCTTTGTTATAAATTTCTTTTTTGCAATCGTCAGTCAATTGCTTTGCAAGCGCACTTTCCTTGAAGCCTTTTTGTATATCCCATATTCTATTAAATTCTGCAAGAATCATGTGCCTGTCGGCAACATATTCAGATACTTTCTCGCCCAGTGCGTTATCCTTGTTCTTAATTCTTTCTCCCCTTGTTTTTTTATTTGCTGTTTTTATTTTTCTGCCTTCATATTCAATAGCCATAAGTTCGCCAAATGTTTCAGCTTTTTTTTCTTTCATTACTTTTTTTGTATATTCAACTGTCCCCGGTGTTTCTTCTGCTTTTTTCTTTTTCTTGTTTTCGTTACCCTCTAACTCTTCTGCTTCCTCATCAAACCACCATGCCCCTCGTCTTTGCGCAAGGTGTAAAAGAACCCTCCCGAATTTTTCTTCAGCTGTAAATTTTTCATCTGTTTTTAGTTCTTCATGCACAGCATCACGGCGAAGTAACCAGGGATTAAGGCTTTCCCATTTTTGAAGCTGTTCTTTTTCTGCCGGTATCCAGCCTTTTTGAGAAAGATATTGACGCAATCGTCTTTTTAGTTCAGCCCTTCTCTTTATTGAGCGTTCTTGTTGTCTTTGAGACCGCCTTGATTGATTTTTAGGATTTCCCCTTTTAGTTTCAGATTCTTCGACACCAGCAGGAAATACGCTGATTCCAAACTTAATTGATTGATTGTTTGTGTCAATCCTTGCCGAGCCTACACTATTACTGCCGATATCCAAACCAAGCACATAAGACATAATAATGTTCCTCCCAATAATTAACATTATTCCCTTGACAAATATATGAGATTGAGTTTAATTGTCAAGTATTGTAACTGATCCGCGTCTGTGTGTTTTTCACAATAAGATGAAAGATTCGCAGGCACCGCTTTCGAGCGACCGCCGTAGCGCATGTAATCCATGCTTCTGCGGCTTTTTTATACCTTGCGGGGCATCCCTTTTACATAATCTTCTGCAAATCTTGGTAATAAAATCTATAATCGTCTGTCCCCCGCTCGTTGAAATTTCATGCTAAAATAGGAAAAATGATACTTTTTTTAGAAAAATTTCATTTTTTTTCAATTTTTTTATATTTTTTCTATTTGCGTTTATGGGGGTGTTGATATACACTACTTAGCTCTTAAATCTGGTTATACTTTGAAAAACGGTCCCTGCGCCGGCTTAGGTGATGAAATTTCAGCGGGCGAAAGGCATGGTAGCCGTGTATTTTCTTTTTGGAAATGTGGTCTGAAAAGAGGCGGTAACAGATTATAGATTAATAAGTTATCTGAGTTGCGGGGCGACAAAAATCGCCGTAGCAGGTAATCAAGCCGGTTGGCTATTCAGGTAGCAGATTGTTTTATAAGTAAACAATCGCTGCTGTAGCTCAGTGGTAGAGCACGTCCTTGGTAAGGACGGGGTCATGGGTTCAAATCCCATCAGCAGCTGGATGCGAATTTGCTGTTGGCTGTTTTGTATTAGATTGGGCTTTATGATTGTGAAATTGGCCAATGGCGATTTTTAAGTCTTATTAACAGGCTAAATAATAAATCGTGAATTTTTGGTTTTAATGTGAATAGTTTAATGAAGAATAAAACAAAACGGTTATTTAGTACTAACCCAGCAGAAATTGGAGGTTTAGACAGACATGGCTAAAGAGGTATTTGAAAGGACGAAACCACACGTCAACATCGGGACGATCGGGCACATTGACCATGGTAAGACTACGTTGACGGCGGCGATCACAATGCGTCTTGCCCAAAAGGCAGGTGCAGGTAACGTCAGGAAGTTTGACGAGATCGATAACGCGCCGGAAGAAAAAGAACGTGGAATTACCATTAATACAGCCCACGTCGAGTACGAAACAGACGGCAGACACTACGCACACGTAGATTGTCCGGGGCACGCTGACTATGTTAAGAACATGATTACCGGTGCGGCACAGATGGACGGAGCGATCTTAGTGGTAGCGGCATCAGACGGACCGATGCCCCAGACCAGAGAGCACATCCTTCTTGCCCGTCAGGTAAACGTACCTCGTATCGTAGTTTTCCTTAATAAGGTCGATCAGGTCGATGATCCTGAACTGCTGGAACTGGTAGAACTCGAGATTCGCGAACTTCTGAATAAGTACGAGTTCCCTGGAGACGATATTCCGATCATAGCAGGTTCAGCACTTAAGGCTATGGAGGCCGAAGGTAATGACGACGAAGCGTGTAAGTGTATCGATGAACTGATGGCAGCAGTCGATGACTACATTCCGGTGCCGGAAAGAGCAACAGACCTTCCGTTCCTGATGCCGGTCGAAGACGTCTTCAGTATTAAGGGTCGCGGTACAGTAGGTACAGGTAGAATCGAACGTGGCAAGATCTCAATTGGTGACGAAGTTGAGATCGTCGGTATAGCTAAAGATATCCGCAAGACCACATGTACCGGTGTTGAGATGTTTAACAAGACGCTGAACGACGGTCAGGCAGGCGACAACGTTGGTCTGCTGCTTCGTGGTGTCGAAAAGAAAGAACTCGAGCGCGGCCAGGTAGTGGCTAAGCCGGGAAGCATTACACCGCATACCAAGTTCATGTCAGAGGTTTACGTTCTGACAAAAGAAGAGGGTGGCCGTCATACACCGTTCTTCGCTAAGTACAAACCACAGTTCTATTTCCGTACAACCGATGTTACCGGCGCTATTTTGTCACTGCAGAGCCGTGACGGTAAGCCGGCAGAGATGTGTATGCCGGGCGATAACATCGCAATGGAAGTGGAAATTATTTCACCGATCGCAATGGAAGAAGGACTTCGCTTCGCGATTCGTGAAGGTGGCCGTACTGTAGGTGCCGGTGTTGTAACCAAGGTTATTGAGTAGTGCTCGATACTCGATTATAGATGCTCGATACTGGATATTCGATTCTCGTTAATCGATGCTGGATACTCGATACTTGATGTAGGGATTTCCTGCGTTGGGCGTATGAAAAGAAAAAGGCTCCTTTGAAAAAGGGGCTAACTAAAAGGTAAGTAGTATGGCAAAGAAAAAGAGTAAACGTGAAGATGTGTGGCTGGAATGCAAAGAGTGCGGTGAGCGTAATTACCGTACTAATGTAAGCGTTGCGGAAGGCACACCTAAGATAGAACTCAAGAAGTTCTGTCCGAGGGAACGTGTGCATACAGTCCATAAAATACGTCGTAAATAACAGGGTGTAGGATTTAGGGTTCAGTGCAGCCTGAAATCCGGTTATGTCTTAACGTTTTGTAGTTTGACAATTAAATAGGTTATCCCCCGCAGTTTTTTGAAAATGAAGCTCGATGTGGGGGTAATCGGGTCCCCGCAGTTTTGCTTGCAAAACCAGACGCGGGGATGTATAGGCCAGTAGCTCAATTTGGCAGAGCGTCGGTCTCCAAAACCGAAGGTTGGGGGTTCGATTCCCTCCTGGCCTGGTTAGAGTTAGAAAACTGAAGACAGAGTACAGGACACAGAATTTGAAGTCGCCGTGCCGGCGGCTGCTAAACAAAATAAGTTAACGGATTGAAGGATCTTTTAGAGGATTCGAACGGATATGAAATTTAGTATTTACAAAAAGGGTCAAGGCAAATACACCCGTCTGGGTAGTGCTATGGCTTGGATGGCGATCGCAGTATTCGGATGTATTACTCTTTTTAATAAGATGACAGCGATTGATATCGAAGCTATGAGCCAGAGTAATGAGAAGATCCTTGATACGCTGGTACCGGTAGGTGTATTTCTGCTAATCGGCTGGTTTGTTTACTGGATAGTCAATAAACAATCGATAGCAGATTTTATGATCGATGCCGAAGGCGAGATGAAGAAAGTTAGCTGGTCGAGTAAGCAGGAGATAATAGTCTCAACGACAATCGTTATCGTAGTGGTGATAATCATGGCAAGCTTTCTTGGTCTTGTTGACCTGATGTTCCAGATGTTCTTTGGTTCGTTGTTTGGTAAATAAAATTGACTATAATTCGGAAAAAGAAATGCATTGGTATGTATTAAGAGTTCAGTCGAATAAAGAGATGCACGTTAAGGAGGCGCTTCAGCGCAAGGTGCAAATGGAGGGGTTAAGTAATGTAATCGGCAGGATAGAGGTGCCGGCTGAGACGGTCAAGCGCATACGCGGTAATAAGCAGACCGTGCATATAAAGAAGCTTTATCCTGGGTATGTTTTCATGGAGATGGAAGCAACCGAAGAAGGCAGGGTTCCCGAGCGTGCATGGTTCATGATAAAAGAGACTTCCGGCGTAGGTGATTTCATCAGCACCGAGGGTATTCCGACACCGATGCGTGATACGGATGTTGCCAAGATGCTGATGGAGGCGGAGAAGCCGGATGACTCACCGAGTATTAAAGTTGATTTCGAGCCTGGGGATCAGATCAAGATTCGCGAAGGTGCTTTCGAGAACTTCGAAGGTGTCGTTGATTCTATCGATCAGGAACGTGGAATCGTTAAAGTTGTCGTGACGATATTCGGCAGAAGTACACCACTTGATATCGAATATTGGCAGGTAGAGAAGATTTAAAAAGAATTACGAATAACGAATGTAGAATTTCGAATTACGAATAGTGGAATTGTCGGAAGGCGATGTTGATAAAATAGGTTAGGAAGTAAAGATGGCTAAAGAAGTAGTAACATTAATTAAATTGCAGGCACCCGGCGGTGCAGCGACACCAGCACCACCTATCGGTCCAGCATTGGGGCAGCATGGTGTTAATATCGGTCAGTTCGTATCACAGTTTAACGACAGGACCAAAGATCTCAATGGTATGACCGTGCCTGTCGTGATAACTGTCTATAAAGATAAAAGCTTTACTTTCGAGGTCAAGAGCCCGCCTGCGGCAGTGTTGCTAAAGCAGGCAGCAAATGTTGCGAAAGGCAGCGGAGTGCCGAACAAGGAGAAGGTAGGCAGCGTAACCAAAGATCAAATTCGCCAGATAGCAGAGACGAAGATGAAAGACCTCAACGCATACGACCTCGATCAGGCGGGGCAGATAATCGAAGGTACTGCCAGGAGTATGGGAATAGAGGTTACAGGCTGAAGTCTATAACTTTATGAATACAGAATACAGTGCTAACCACGGCGTAAGAGTGGAAGCGAAATGATTCGCGAATTAAGGAGTACAATATGGGGTACAGAAGCAAGCGGTATAAGGCCGAGGCAGAGAAGGTAGTTAAAGAGCCGGTCTCATTACCGGAAGCAGTGGAACGGGTCAAGTCGTTTAATTCAGTGAAGTTCGATCAGAGTATCGAGTGTGTAATCAATCTTGGTATCGACCCGAAACAGGCAGATCAGATGATCCGCGGTTCTATTTCACTGCCGCATGGTATTGGTAAACAGAAAAAAGTAATCGCTTTTTGTGCGGATGATGAAGTCGAAGCGGCAAAGGCAGCAGGTGCGATGGAGGCGGGTTCTGATGAACTGGTCAAGAAGGTTGAAGGCGGCTGGATGGACTTCGATGTAGCTATCGCGTCTCCGAAGGTAATGGGCAAAGTTGGAAAGCTTGGTAGAGTTCTTGGCCCGCAGGGCAAGATGCCATCTCCGAAGAACGGAACTGTGACGCCTCAAGTCGCTAAGGCTGTTAGTGAATTTGCGGCAGGTAAGATCGAGTTTCGTAATGACGCAGGCGGGAATGTTCACGCGGTAGTCGGTAAGCAGAGCTTTGATAATAAGAAGCTCACCGAAAATATCGAGGCTTTCATCGGCCATATCAGGAAGATGAAGCCTGCCGCGATGAAGGGCACTTACATGAAAAAGATATGCATTTCTGCGACAATGAGCCCAGGGGTACTTGTAGCTGTATAGAAAGCGAAAGACGAAAAACTAAGGTGTCGCCATTGCGGCGACACCTGAATAAAAAAAGGTAGAACAATGAGTAAATACGTAAAAGGTTTAGTACAGTGCGAATTCGAAAATATGATTTCGGATAACGGCGTACAGGATTTTGTAGTAGTTAGCACAATCGGTATAAGTGGTAACGAGAACAATTCTTTGCGCGGCGAACTGAAGGCTAAGGGAGTCAAGCTTAGTGTAGTCAAGAATTCGCTGTTCAAAAAGGCTTTAAAGAACCAGGGCCTCGATAGTGCGGCGGAGCTGTTCACCGGCTCATGTGCAGTAGCTTACGGTGGTGACAGTATTGTCGATGTTGCTAAGGAGATCGTTGACTGGGCAAAGAAGGTCGAACATCTTGCCGTTAAGGGAGCTTACCTCGAAGGTTCTGCTCTCGATAAGGCAGGTGCGATCGAATTATCCAAGATGCCGAACCGTGCGGAACTTCAGGGCCAGGTGCTGATGCTTGTCATTTCACCGGCGAGCAGGATATCCGGCGGCTTGAAGGGGCCTGGCGGAATTATCGCCGGTTGTATAAAGGCAATCGCCGACGGCGAAGCAGCATAGAGAATACCGAATATCCAATGTAGAATTTAGATTTTAGAATGAATTTGTGATTATTTTAGTCGGGACGGCTGCCTCGTAAAGGGTTAAAAGAGACGGCGTAGTCTCTGCTACCGTCCGACACAGAAATAAACAGGAGTTTTTAAGATGGCAGACGAAGCAACAGAAGCAAAAACATGGAGCAGTGATATTAAGGACCTCGGCGATAAGATCGTAGGTCTTACTTTAATGCAGGCTAAAGAGCTTGGCGATTACTTGAAAGAAGAGCATGGTATTGAGCCGGCAGGCGGCGGCGCAGTCATGGTAGCGGGTCCGGCAGCAGGCGGCGGCGAAGGCGAAGCTGCAGAAGAAAAGACATCATTCGATGTAGTGCTCAAAGCGGCAGGCGAGAAGAAGATCCAGGTAATCAAGGAAGTTCGCGCGATGACCGGTCTTGGTCTGAAAGAAGCCAAGGACCTGGTAGATGGCGCACCTAAGACAGTCAAAGAAGGCCTGAGCAAGGAAGAAGCCGAAGAGGCAAAGAAGAAGCTGGAAGAAGTCGGCGCGACAGTCGAGTTGGCATAAGTAAATAGCTAATTAGAGTCTATAAGTCATTGAAATTGAGTAGCGGAAATTTTGGGAGTGCTAAATTATGACGCTACCGGTTCGTAGTTTCGGTAAAGTAAAAGACGCGGTTGAAATTCCGGATATGGTTGCATTGCAGCGTAGCAGTTACGCGAATCTGCTTCAGCGTGGAGTTTCGCCAAAAAAACGTAAAGTGGAAGGTCTGGAAGCATTGTTTCGGGAAGTTTTTCCGATCCAGAGCTATGACGGGAGTATGACGCTCGATTATCTGTATTATGAGCTGGAGGATCCTCGTTATAGTCTTAAGCAATGCCGCCAGCTTCGGTTGACATATGGTTATCCACTGAAAATAGCCTGCCGTTTGAAACGAAGCGACGGTCAGGATATTAGCGAGCAGGCTATATATCTCGGCGAAGTTCCGGCGATGATAGGTGGTGGTGAGTTCGTTATTAACGGTGCCGAGCGTGTTATCGTTAGTCAGCTGCACCGTAGTCCGGGTGTTGATTTTCTGGTCGAGAGCAAAGAAGGTGACCGTATTCTTCATGGCGGAAGGATAATTCCGGAGCGCGGCAGCTGGATCGAGATTACGGTGACTAAGAAAGATGTGCTGATGGTCAAGATTGACCAGTCAAGCAAGATTCCGGCGACTCTGTTCTTGAGAGCGATATCGCAAGAGTTCGGTTCGACGGAATCCATTATCAGGCTGTTCTATGAAACCAACAACATCAGCGTTAATAAATTGACGGCTGATATGTGGACGGTCGGGCCGATCGTGGATACGGAGACGGGCGAAATCCTTATTAAGGCCGGCTCGCAGGTCGGTGACCGTGTTGGCCTTATTCAGGATAGCGGTATCAAGAAGATCGAAGTGGTCGAAAAAGTACGCGATCAGCTGATCCTTAATACGTTAGCTGAAGATGACTGTGAAAATCATGAAAAAGCATTGCTGAAATTCTATATGCGTTTAAGGCCCGGCAATCCGCCTAACGAGGAAAAGGCTAAGAGCTTCTTCGAAGAAAAATTCTTCGATATGAACCGTTACCGCCTGGGTAAGGTGGGGCGTTTCAGGCTTAACAGGAAGTTCGATCAGGATGTTGATCTCGATGAGATGACTCTTAGGCCGGAAGATTTTCTCAATACGATGAAGTATATCCTTGGGCTGCGCGATAATGTTGGCTCGGTTGATGATATTGACCATCTGGGTAACAGGCGTTTGAGGACGATAGATGAGTTGGCAGCGGATGAAATAAGAAAAGGCTTGCTGAAACTTCGCAAAACCGTTCAGGAGCGTATGAGCATTAAACGCGATAGTGAGAACCCTGTTCGTGTTGCCGATTTCGTGAATTCGAAAAGCGTTGCCAGTGCAATCAACTATTTCTTCGGCCGCGGTGAGCTTAGCCAGATCGTCGATCAGACAAATGCTCTTAGTCAGCTGACACACGAGAGAAGATTGTCGGCTCTTGGGCCGGGCGGTCTTAATAGAAGGCGTGCGGGCTTTGAGGTTCGTGATGTTCATATTAGTCACTACGGCAGAGTTTGTCCGATCGAGACGCCGGAAGGCACGAACATCGGCCTTATCGCGTCGTTGGCGATTTTCTCAAAGATCGATGAGTACGGATTTTTGCTGACGCCTTACCGCAAAGTCACAAAAGGTAAATTGACCGGCGAGGTTGAGTATCTGCGGGCTGATGAAGAGATGCGTGCGATATTCGCTCCGCCGAGTGCAGTAGATGTTGAAAACGATGAAATTCCCAAGGGAATGGTGCTGGCTCGTAAAGAAGGTGAGCTGGCGAGCGTTTCTTTCGATGAGATAGATTATGTTGATGTGTCGCCTAAACAGATCGTTGGCATGAGCGCATCCTTGATCCCGTTTTTGGAGCATGACGATGCGAACCGGGCATTGATGGGCTCGAACATGCAACGTCAGGCAGTGCCGTTGCTGACGACGGAGCGGCCTTTGGTCGGGACGGGAATGGAAGAGGTTGTCGGTCAGCATTCAAGTATGGTGGTTAGGGCTGATAAGGCTGGCACCATTACAACGGTGGACGCGACTCAGATCGTGATCGATGGTACGGATGTTTATAAACTCGAGAAGATGATCGGGCTGAATGAACGGACATGTCTGAATCAGAAGCCTATCGTTAAACTCGGTGATAAAGTTAAAAAGGGACAGGTTCTGGCGGATGGCGGCGGAACGAGTGACGGATGCTTGGCGCTTGGTAAGAATGTGCTGGCTGGGTTTGTTTCTTTCGACGGGTATAACTTCGAGGACGCGATTATCGTTAGTGAGCGGCTTGTAAAGGATGACAGCTTTACGAGTATTCATATCGATGAGTTTACGGCTGAAGTTCGTGAGACGCGGCTCGGACGTGAAGAGTTTACCCGCGATATTCCGAATGTGAGCGAAAAGGCTCTTAGAAACCTGGATGAAAAGGGTGTTGTCTGTGAAGGAACGAGAGTTTATCCCGGCGATATTCTGGTTGGTAAGGTCGTTCCGAAAAGTAAAACAGAACTGACGCCGGAAGAGAAACTTCTGCATGCTATTTTCGGCAGGGCAGGTGAGGATGTTAAGAACGATTCACTCGAACTGCCGAGCGGATATGAGGGAGTTGTGATTAAGACCGAGAGGTTTACCCGGAGAGGCGCCGGCGGTGACGAGCAGAAGAAGGCGATGAAGGCACAGATCAAAGAACTCGAGGTCAAGTGCCGAGAGGATCAGTGCGATATCTTCAGGCAGATGATCGACAAGGTCGTCGATAAGCTGGAGGTTAATATTGTTGACCCATCAACTCGTCAGAAAGTAGGTGCAAGTGATGATAACGAGGTTATCTACGAGCAGATCGAGAACTTTGATATCAAGTGGGTCAAGCCTGCGGCACAGCGTGATGAAGCCCAGAAGATAATCAATAAGTATTGGGCCCAGATCGAGGAGTTAGGCGAAAAGAATAAGCGCAAAGTCGAGTCAGTCAAGCACGGCGATGAGCTTCCGAGCGGCGTCCTCGAGATGGTGAAGATATATATAGCAGCTAAGCGAACGCTGTCAATCGGTGATAAGATGGCGGGTCGTCACGGTAACAAGGGAGTTATCGCGAAGATCATGCCTGAAGAAGATATGCCATTTATGGCGGACGGCAGAAGCCTTGATATTCTTCTTAATCCGCTTGGCGTGCCGAGTCGTATGAACGTCGGCCAGATCCTCGAGACGCATCTCGGCTGGGTTGCGAAGGTTCTCGGTTTTTACGCAGTAACGCCGGTATTCGATGGGGCCTCTGAAATGGATGTTCATAATCTAACGAAAGAAGCTAATGAGAAGATCATTTCACGTCAGGAGGAGTTAACGGCGAATAACGAGGCACCGGATTATAGAGAGCCTGGTGTAGTAGTTTCCGAGACATTGAAGACACAGCTTTATGACGGCAGGACAGGTGAGCCATTCGATCAGAAGGCAACAATCGGATATATGTATATGCTTAAACTGCATCACCTTGTTGATGACAAGATCCACGCCAGAGCGACAGGGCCTTACAGCCTGATCACCCAGCAGCCTTTAGGCGGTAAAGCCAGGACTGGTGGTCAGAGGTTTGGTGAAATGGAAGTGTGGGCGCTTGAAGGTTATGGTGCGAGCTACACACTTCAGGAAATGCTGACCGTTAAGAGTGATGATGTCGAAGGCCGTACTAAGATATACGAATCGATGGTTAAGGGCCAGAATACTCTCGAGGCGGGGACACCGTTGTCGTTTGATGTTCTTTGTAACGAGATACGCGGTCTCGGCCTGAATATAACGTTAGAAAAGAAACGCCTGGGTTCAGGTAATCTATAATAAGAATTTTGAGTTTTTAGTGCTCAGTTTTTAGTTATTGTATCGCCTACAGCGATGTTGATTTAAAAGTCTTAGTTAGAACAATCAAAACTACAAAATAAAGGGGTTGTTTTGATGATAAGTGATATATATGATCGAATAAATGATTACGGTTCAGTGAGAATTTCACTGGCGAGCCCGAATGATATTCGCAGTTGGTCCTTCGGTGAGGTACGCAAGCCTGAGACGATCAACTACCGAACCTATCGTCCCGAGAAGGATGGTCTGTTCTGCGAACGTATCTTTGGGCCTGAGAGGGACTGGGAATGCGCTTGCGGCAAGTACAAAGGTACCAAGTATAAAGGTATCATCTGTGACCGGTGCGGCGTTAAAGTGACTCACAGCAGAGTAAGGCGCAAGAGGATGGGACATATCAACCTTGCTGCGCCGGTAGTTCATATCTGGTTCTTCAAGTCAATCCCGAACCATCTCGGCACACTGCTTAATATGAAGGCAAGCGAGCTTGAGAAGGTGATCTATTTCCAGGATTATATAGTAATTGATCCTGGCCAGAGCCCGTTAGCTGTCGGTCAGCTTCTTAGCGAAGAGGAGTTCCGTGACGCTACTTCGAAGTACGGCAGCAGCTTTAAGGCGCAAATGGGTGCAGAGGCTATCAAGTCGTTGCTTAACGGTCTTGACCTTGACGGATTGAGTTTCGAACTTAAAGACGCCCTTACAAAGACTAACAGCAAGCAGAAGATCAAGGACCTGACCAAGCGTTTAAAAGCAGTTAACGCGGTAAAGAATAGTGTTAACAAGGCAGAGTGGGTCGTAATGGATGTTAGTCCGGTTATCCCTCCAGACCTTCGTCCGCTGGTTCTTCTTGAGAGTGGTAATTTCGCCACAAGTGACCTGAACGATCTTTACCGTCGAATTATTAACCGTAACAGCAGGTTGAAAAAGCTTATCGACCTGAACGCACCTGAAGTTATTATCCGTAATGAAAAACGTATGCTTCAGCAGGCTGTCGATTCGCTCCTTGATAATAACCGTTGTCGCAGGCCGGTACTTGGCAGCAATAACAGGCCTTTGAAGAGTCTTACTGATATGATCAAAGGTAAGCAGGGTCGATTCAGAGAGAACCTGCTCGGTAAGCGTGTTGATTATTCGGCCCGTTCTGTTATCGTGGTTGGTCCGAAGATAAAGCTTTATCAGTGCGGTCTTCCGAAGCGTATTGCTCTTGAGCTTTATCAGCCTTTCTTAATCAAGAAATTCAAACAGCATGGTCTTGCTGATACAATTAAAAGCGCCAAGCGCATGATCGAGCGCAGGGATGAGCAGGTGTGGGATATTCTGGAAGAAGTTATCCATCAGCATCCTGTTCTTTTGAACCGTGCTCCTACTCTTCACAGGATGGGTGTTCAGGCATTCGAGCCGGTGCTGGTCGAAGGTAATGCAATTATGCTTCATCCACTGGTATGTAAAGGCTTTAACGCTGACTTCGACGGCGACCAGATGGCGGTTCACCTGCCGCTTAGTGTCGAGGCACAGGCGGAAGCTCATATTCTTATTATGAGTACGAACAATATTTTCTCGCCATCAAACGGTTCGCCGATGCTTGGTCCATCTCAGGATATGGTTATGGGTAATTATTACCTTACAGTCATGTCTGCCGGTCAGCATGGTGAAGGTATGCTGTTCAGAGATGCTTATGACGCCTTTATGGCTTATGATATGGGCAAGATTGACATTCACGCAAAGATCAAAGTTCGTATGAAAAAGGCTATAATGGACGATGATCTGAAACTGACACCTGAGCCTGACAGAGAAGTGCTTATCGAGACGACAGTAGGCCGTTGTTTGTTCAACGACATTCTTCCAGATGCGATGCCTTTCTATAACGTGACAATGAGCGGCAAGAGGCTTGGCAGAGTGATTAGTGATTGCTTCAAATTCGCTCAGAGCGCCGAGACAATCGACCTTCTCGACAGGATCAAGGATGTTGGATTTAAACATGCGACCTTGGCGGGGCTTAGCTTTGGTATTTCCGATCTTAAGATACCTGACCGTAAACAGGAGATTGTTGACGAGACAGAAAAGCGTGTTAATAAGATCAACAGAAACCATCAGGCAGGTGTGCTGACCGAGGGTGAAAGATATAACCAGGTCATCGATGCGTGGACTCATGCAAGAGTTGCGGTAACGAATGAAATGATGCGAGGTCTCAAGGAAGATAAGACGACCGGCGGTAAGGTCGGATTGAACCCGATCTTCGTTATGAGTAACTCCGGCGCTCGAGGCAGTGTTGACCAGATCCAGCAGCTTGCAGGAATGCGTGCGTTGATGGCAAAGCCGAGCGGCGAGATCATCGAGACACCAATTAAGTCGAACTTCCGCGAGGGATTGACAGTGCTGGAATACTTCAGCTCGACTCACGGTGCTCGTAAGGGGCTTGCTGATACAGCGTTGAAGACGGCTAACAGTGGTTACCTGACACGTAAGCTTATCGACGTCGCTCAGAACGTAATCGTTAGCGAACTTGACTGCGGGACTCTGCAGGGTATTACCAAGAGTACAATCACACGCGGCGATCAGGCAGATATTGCGTTGAAGGAACTTATAGTCGGACGTACGGCTCGTGATAATATTCGCAACCCAATGACAGGTGAGATGGTAGTAAAAGAGAACGAAGTAATTACTACTGAAGCGGCAGAGGCGATCGAAGAACTCGGTCTCGATGCTATCCGTGTCAGAAGTCCTCTTACCTGTGACAGCTCATACGGTGTATGTTCGAGATGTTACGGCTGGGATCTGAGTACCGGTATTGAAGTTGAGCAGGGTCTTGCGGTTGGAATTATCGCTGCTCAGAGTATTGGTGAGCCGGGTACACAACTGACACTTAGAACGTTCCATACCGGTGGTGTTGCATCGCGTGCAATTCTGGAACGTGAGCAGAAATCGACGTTCGATGGTATTATTGGTTACCGTGACATAAGTGCGGTTACATTCGATAATGAGGATGGCAGCCAAACTACAATAGCGTTGAAACGAAACGGTGAAATCTTAGTACTCGATGAGAAAGAACGCGAGCTCGATAAGTTCAAGGTTCCTTACGGTGCTGTTATCGATGTTAAAGAGGGCGATAAGGTTGAAGTCGGCCAGACATTGTTCGGCTGGGACCCGCATAGAACGCCTATCCTTGCAGAAGTATCCGGAAGTATTAGATTCGTTGATATTGTTGAAGGCGAGACGGTAAGGATCGAAGAAGAACGCAAGGGCCAGGGCGGTAGGCCTGTCGTAATCGAGCATAAGGGTGACAAGCACCCGCAGATTATAATCGAAGATAAAGACGGCAAGATCTTGGATGTTCACTATCTGCCGGCTGGAGCACATATCGAAGTTAATGAAGGCCAGGAAGTCAGGGCTGGTCAGCTGTTAGCGCATCAGCCGAGAGCCTCAGGTGGTACGCAGGATATTACTGGTGGTCTTCCGAGAGTTACGGAAGTCTTCGAAGCTCGTAAGCCGAAAGAGCCGGCAGTTATGGCAGAGATCAGTGGTCGTGTCGAGCTCAAGAGTGA
The DNA here is from genome assembly GCA_028282745.1 of Sedimentisphaerales bacterium. Classification (GTDB taxonomy): domain Bacteria; phylum Planctomycetota; class Phycisphaerae; order Sedimentisphaerales; family Anaerobacaceae; genus JANQHJ01. The sequence continues at coordinate 18,415 of JANQHJ010000161.1, forward strand.
TAAACGCAAGGGCAAGATGACCATTATCGTCCGCAATGACGAGTCGGGCATGGAAAAGGAACACCATGTGCCGCGTGACCGTCACCTGAATGTTCATACAGGTGATAAGGTTGAGGCGGGTGATACTCTTAGTGACGGTCCTCTGGTACCGCATGACATTCTTCGTATTAAGGGTGAAGAGGCTCTGCAGCGGTATCTGATCGGTGAAATTCAGAATGTTTATCGCTCACAGAACGTGCATATTGATGATAAGCATGTAGAAATAATTATTTCGCAGATGATGCGCAAGGTAGAGATCGAATTCGTCGGCGGCAGTGATTTTCTGCCGGGCGAAGTTGTGGATAAATTCGACTTCCGCAAGGAAAATGAGCGTCTTGCGAATAGCGTAAAGGTAACCAACGTGGGCGACTCCGCGGAATTGGCCGAAGGCCAGATCATGAGCAAGGAGGAGCTTAATTTGGCTAATGAGAAGGTCGAGCTAATCGGTGGTGAACCGGCTAAGGGGCGTAAACCTAAGCCAGCGACGGCTAAAACGCTGTTATTGGGTATTACGAAGGCTTCTCTGCAGTCTGACAGCTTTATCGCGGCGGCAAGCTTCCAGGAAACAACAAAAGTCTTGACTGAGGCGTCCCTGGCTGGTAGAGTAGATCAATTACGCGGTTTGAAAGAGAATGTGATCTTAGGTCACCTGATACCGGCGGGGACGGCGTTTAAGCCTTACCTGGATATGAAGGTCAAGCACCTTGCCGAAGCTCCGGTACCTAAGGAACTGCAAGAGCCTGAAGTAATGGAAGCTAAAGAGGCAGAGGCGCGTGCAGATGCTGCTATTAAAGAGGCTCTTGGAATAGAGTAAAATTGAAAATAATTGAAGTTTTAAATCAGGAAAGATTATGCCAACAATTAATCAGTTAGTCAGAAAACCGAGAAAGACGACGAAGGGTCGTAAGCGCGTTTCCGATATTAGCGGTTCGCCGCAGAAGAGAGGCGTGTGCCTGATAGTCAGAACGCAAACACCTAAGAAACCGAACTCGGCTCTTAGAAAGATCGCTCGTGTAAGGCTGACGAATGGTAAGGAAGTAACGGCTTATATCCCGGGTATCGATCACAATCTTCAGGAGCATAGTACTGTTGTAGTTCGCGGCGGCAGAGTTCGCGACCTTCCTGGTGTTCGGTATCATATCGTTCGCGGTGTGCTGGACTGTTCTGGTGTTGACGGTCGTAAGCAGGGCAGAAGTAAGTATGGTGCTAAGAAATCTAAATAATTTACTTATTAGAAATAAGTTTTAACAAAGGGAAAAATCAGAATGGCCAAAAAATTTACGGCATCGAGTCAGCAGTTAAAGCCTGACTCAAAATTTAAGAGTAAGTTAGCGGCGAAGTTCATCAATTGTTTGATGCTCGACGGTAAAAAGTCGGTTGCAGAGCGTGTGTTTTATGATGCTCTTGATATCATTGTTAAGAAGGTTGAAGATAAAACAGCTTTGGAAGTATTCGAGACGGCTATCAATAATGCCAAGCCGATGATCGAGGTTCGCAGTAAGCGTGTCGGTGGTGCAAGTTATCAGGTGCCGATGCAGGTGAATCCCAAACGTCAGCAGTCACTGGCGTTCAGGTGGATCCTTCAGTCAGCTCGTGGCAAAAAGGGCAAGCCTATGTGCCAGAGGCTGGCAAATGAATTTATGGATTGCTATAACGGAACGGGCGGCGCAATGACGACACGTGAGAATGTTCACAGGATGGCAGAGGCGAATAAGGCATTCGCGCACTTTGCTTGGTAAAATACGGCGAAATGCTAATAGCGGATAGTGACAAAATCACTCATCCGCTATTTTTTTATCCATAGAAAACACAATTTAGACGAAGAAATTGATATGGCGACAGATCTTAACAAACTTAGAAATATTGGGATAATGGCCCATATTGATGCGGGTAAGACGACAGTTACAGAGCGTGTGCTTTATTACAGTGGCAAGACTTATAAAATAGGCGAGGTGCACGACGGTACGGCGGTGATGGACTGGATGGAGGAGGAACAGCAGAGGGGGATTACTATTACGTCGGCGGCGACGAAGTGTCCGTGGAAGGATTATGAGATTAATCTTATCGATACGCCGGGCCATATTGATTTTACAGCTGAGGTTGAACGGGCGCTGCGAGTGTTGGATGGGGCGGTGGCTGTTTTCGACGGCAGTGAAGGCGTGCAGGCTCAGAGCGAGACAGTGTGGCGGCAGGGTCAAAAATATAATCTGCCGTGTATCTGCTTTGTAAATAAGATGGATAAGATCGGTGCTGATTTCGAGATGAGCGTCGAGAGTATTCGGGATAAGCTGCTGGCGAATCCTATAATTATGCAGATACCGATTGGCGCAGAGAGTGAGCTTGAAGGTGTAATCGACTTGGTGGAAAAAAAAGCCATCTACTATAACGCGGAAAAGCTCGGGGCGGATTTCGAGGAGAAAGATATATCGGAAGATTTGGCTGATGAGGCTGAGATTAAACGGCACGAGCTTTTGGAATTGGCGGCGGAATTCGACGATGAGATGATGGAAAAATATATTCATGATGAGGATATATCCAAAGAGATAATTCATCGGGCGATCCGTAAGGGCACGGTTGAAGGTAAGCTGCATCCGGTATTTTGCGGGTCAGCGTTGAAGAATATTGGTATTCAGCATTTACTGGATGGGGTATTGGACTTTTTGCCTTGTCCGCTTGATCGGCCTGACATCGAGGCGCATAAGCCTAAAAAGGAAGATCAAAAGATCATCGTTAAGTGTGATCCGGATAAGCCTTTGGTAGGGCTGGTGTTTAAGATTACGTCAGACTCGCATGGTGATCTGAATTTTATGCGTATCTATCAGGGGAAGCTAAAAGCGGGGACACGGGTGCTGGATACCAATACGAACCATAAGGAAAATATTACTCGGCTTTACGAAATGCACGCGAAGGAACGCAAGATAATCAATGTGGCGTCGGCGGGTGATATTGTTGCAGCTGTCGGGCTCAAGCAAACGCTGACCGGGGATACGGTGTGCGATTCGAAGAATCCAGTAATGCTGCCGACGATTAGTTTTCCGGAGACGGTAATCAGTATGTCGATCGAGCCGAGGACGGCGGCGGATCGGTCGAAGCTGGCTGATGCTCTTAAT
>JANQHJ010000138.1 GCA_028282745.1 Sedimentisphaerales bacterium
CGATAGAGCTTAAGCCGGTGCTGGCGAAGAGCCATAAGTTCAGTGATGACGGGCTGTCTATAACGATAGCCATTCGCGATGATGTGTGGTTCTCGGACGGGACGGAGATAACGGCTGACGATGTTGTGTTTACGTATAAGACGATCATGGATCCGCGGATCGACGCGGCACACTGGGCGAATTATTACCAGGTGTTCAAGGATGTCGTTAAGGTCGATAGGAAGACAGTGAAGTTTTTGCTTCAAGAGCCTTACTTTAAATCGCTCGAGCTTGCTGGTTTTGTTAGTGTCGGTGTTGTGCCAAAGCATATCTATGAATATACCAATCCATTGGATTTCAATCAGCGCCGATCGAATCCGGTTGGCAGTGGGCCTTATGTTTTTGAGAGGTGGGATGTCGGGCAGCAGTTAGTTTTGGTGCGTAATGAGAATTACTGGGGGAAGAAGCCGAAGCTTAAAAAAATAGTCTTTAAGTTTATTACGAATAGCCTGGCGATTTTGCAATCATTGGAGTCGGGCGAGATAGATTTTATGCGGCCTGATCCTGAGCAGTTCGCAGAGAGGCTTGCTAACGAAGAGTTCAGGAATAAGTTCAAGTTAATATCATATTTTTCGCCGAAGGCTGCTTTTTATTTTATCGGTTGGAACTATGATGTTGATCTTTTTCAGGATAAGAGGGTAAGGCTTGCTATGACGCATTTGATAAACCGTGAGTATATCATGGAGCATCTGTTGATGGGGCAGGCTCGATATACACATGGGCCGTTCTATATTTATGGGCGTCAGTATAATAATGATGTTGAGGCTTGGCCTTACGATCCAGCCAGGGCGAAAGAACTTTTGACCGAGGCGGGATGGGTTGATAGTGACGGAGACGGAATAAGGGATAAAGATGGGGAAAAATGCACATACAAGTTGATGATACGCAGTGGTCAGCCATTGTTCGAGCGTATGGCGAAGTACATCAAAGACCAGATGGGGACGGCTGGGGTGGATGTCGAGATCGAGATGTTCGAATGGTCGGTGATGTTAGAAAGATTACACGACAGGAAGTTCGAGGCTGAGATATCAGGCTGGGGTGGTGATGTTGAGTCGGATCCGTACCAGGTATGGCATTCGTCGCAGAAGGTGAATCGCGGCTCTAACCATGTCGGATTTGATTATCCGGAGGCGGATAAGTTAATTATCGAGGCGAGAAAAACTCTTGATGACGAGAAGCGAAATAAAATGTATCATAGGTTCCATGAATTAGTTTATGAAGAACAGCCTTATACGTTTTTGTACTTTCGGCCTGAGATAAGGTTTTTGCATCCACGATTTAAAAATATTAAAGAGTATAAGCTTGAATTGAATCTGCACGAATGGTATGTGCCTAAGAGTTTGCAGAAATATAATTAAAATTAAAAAGTAAAAGCTAAAAGATTAAAACGGTGGAATCGGCCTGTGGCCGATGCTATTTAATATAAAAACTTTTGAGAAAAGATACTATGAATAGTGGGTCAGGGTTATTTAAGTTTTTGATCTTTGTGTTATTAGTTATCGTGGTTGTGATACAGGGTTTGAGTATCATGCAGTCTGACAGGTTGTGTGAGCGGCTGGACGGGCTGATTAAGACAGTGTCCGAGAGCCAGATTGCAATGGCGAATCCATCACGGGGAGATGACGGGCCGGGGGATGAAGGGGACTGGTTGATATGGCATATTCCGGCAGAGCCGGCTTCTTTGAATCCTATTACAGGCAGGGATGTTTACGAGAGGTGGATCACCGGTTATTATCATAACCATGTTTATGAGACCTTACTTGAATATAACTGGGATACTCTTGAGTTAGAGCCGCTACTGGCTGAGAGCTATGAGGTGTCGGAGGACGGTAAGGAAATCACGTTTGTAATTCGTGATAACGTTCATTTTTCAGATGGTGTTAAAGTAACCGCGGATGATGTTTTGTTTACTTATGAAACGATAATGAATCCGTCGATCGATTCAGCTCATTTAGCGAACTATTTCCAGGAATTCAAAGAGGTAGTTAAGATAGATGAACGGACGATCAAGTTTATATGTCACAAGCCTTATTTTCTGGCTCTCGAAACAGCGGGCATAATGTCGGTATTGCCGAAGCATGTTTATGATTTTAACGATCCGATGCAATTTAACGATCGCTATACGAATCCTGTGGGGAGCGGGCCGTTTGTGTTCGAAAAGTGGGATACGGCTCAAAAGATCGTCCTTGCGAGAAATGAAAATTACTGGGGTAAAAAGCCCAAGCTAAAGAAAATTGTTTTCAAGATAATCAAAAATGACCTGGCAGCGTTACAGGCATTTCTGGCTGGTGAGATCGATTTTTATAAAAGGACGGCGTCGGAGCAATTCGTGAAATATTCCAAAGATCCGGAGTTTTTAGAAAAGGCTTCTTGTCTTGAATACTGGGATCCAAGGGTGGCTTATGGTTATATAGGATGGAACCAGAAGAAGGTTTATTTCAAGGACCGCAGGGTTCGTCAAGCCATGACGATGCTGGTGAATAAGCAGGAACTTATCGATACAATTTATGACGGCAAGGGTGAGTTGACAAGCGGTCACTGTTATAAGTTCGGCAAGTTTTCTGACAAGACAATAGAGCCGTGGCCCTATGATCCGGAGAAAGGCAAGGAGCTTTTAGATGAGGCAGGTTGGGTCGATACTGACGGTGACGGGATAAGAGATAAAGACGGTGTGCCGTTCAGGTTTAAACTAATGGCGGTGAGCGGCAGCCCGGTTACGGAGAGGACGGCTCGTGCGATAAAAGATTACTATTCACGAGCCGGGATCGAGATGGAACTGGATTTTCTGGAATGGTCAATATTCGAGCAAAAGCTTTATGATAAAAAACATGATGCTGCATTTTTGGCGTGGGGTGGAGTAATTACGCCTGACGCGTTCCAGGTGTGGCACTCATCGCAGATAGAGGGACGCGGATCGAATCATGTGAGTTTTGCGAATGCCGAGGCAGATAAGATCTTAGAGGATGCCCGGCCGACGCTTGATGAGAAGAAGCGAATTAAAATGTATCACCGGTTTCACCGGATATTACATGAAGAGCAGCCTTATTTGTTTTTCAGGGTGAGGCCGAGATTAAGTTTTATTGATAAGCGGTGTGAGAATGTGAAAGTTCATAAACTGGGGCTTGATCCTAAAGAGTGGTATGTACCTAAAGAGAAACAGAAATATAAATAAAAGTTAAAAAGCTAAAAGATTAAAACTGTAGAATCGGCCGTTGGCCGATGCTGTTTTATATAAAAACTTTTGAGAAGTGAAATTATGAACGGGCGTGAAGGAATATTTAAATATTTTGTCTTAGCGGTGCTTGTAGTAATAATTGTACTGCAGATCGCATCTATCAAGAGGGCAGATCGTCTTAATGATAAGCTGGCGGAATTCATAGAGGCGGTTGAGAATAAACAGTTCGGCACTGCGGCGATAAAACAGGAATCAGAGAAAAAGGCAGCTGATCTTCCTATGCCGGCGCGGATCGGGGATGACGGTGACTGGCTGGTCTGGTGTTTAAGAGGTGAGCCGCATACTCTTAATACTATAACAGTAGCTTCTGATACTTATTCCAATTATGTTTGTCTGGGAAACGTTTTCGAGAGACTGTTGGAATATGATCCTGACGAGGTGAAACTGAAACCGTGGCTGGCAGAGAGTTATGAGGTTTCGGAGGACGGTCTTGAGATGGTTATCAAGCTTAGAGATGATATACATTTTTCGGATGGAGTATCGATAACAGCTGACGATGTAATCTTTACTTTTGAAACCATTATGGATCCTAATATTGACGCCGCCAGTTTGCGAAATTATTATAAGAATTTTAAGCAGGCGATTAAGATCGATGAGCGGACGGTCAAATTTGTTTTTGACGAGGTTTTCTGGAAGACTTTTGAAGTAGTGGGCCTGTTCGAGGTTTATCCAAAACACATTTACGATTATAACGATCCGGAGGAATTTAACACCCGCCGGTCGGATCCGGTTGGTAGTGGGCCTTATGTTTTCGAGAAATGGGATGTGGCCCAACAGATAGTCTTGAAACGAAACGAGAATTACTGGGGACATAAGCCCAAGATAAAGAAACTTGTTTTTCGTATAGTCAACAATGATGTCGCGGCGCTTCAGTCTTTGCAATCTAATCAAATAGACCTTCTTATTCCGTCGCCGGAACAGTATTATGATTTCCAAAGCGACGAAGAATTTAAAAAGCGTTTCCATTGTCTTAAATACTGGAATCCCGGCGTGCCGTTCTTTTTCATCGGCTGGAACCAGCAGAGAGAATTCTTTAAAGACAGGCGTGTCAGACTTGCTATGACGCATATCGTCGATAGAGAGACGATAGCGAAACTTCTTTTAAAGGGTAATGCTGAAGTTGTTACAGGGCCATTTTATCCATACGGCAGGCAACACAACCCGGATATAAAGCCGTGGCCTTACGATATTAAAAAGGCCAAACAACTGTTAGATGAAGCGGGATGGGTAGATAGTGACGGTGACGGCATAAGAGATAAAGACGGTGTTTCATTTAAGTTCAAATTTGCATATAGCAGCGGCAGACCGATCTACGAGCAGATAGCAAAGCTTTTAAAAGATGAGGGAGAGAAAGTCGGTATCGAAGTGCAGGCCGATCCTTATGAGTGGTCGGTCTTTATCGAGCGATTGAATACGAGACAATTTGACAGTGTTACGCTGGGCTTTGGCGGGACGGTTGAGTCGGATCCTTACCAGATGTTCCATTCTTCTCAAATTGAGGGCAGGGGTAATAACTTCATCGGTTTCAATAATCCCGAAGCTGATAAGCTTATCGAAATTGCAAGGCGGGAACTAGATGAGGATAAGAGGTATGCTCTTTACCACGAATTCGAACGGCTGCTGCATGAGGAGCAGCCTTATACGTTTTTGTTTACACGGCCATCTTTTAGGTTTATTGATAAGCGATTTGATAATATAGTAATACATAAGCTTGGGCTCGATGAGAAAGAGTGGTATGTTCCTAAGAGTAAGCAACGCTATAAATAGTAATATTAATTAAATTATGACTCATTATATTATACGACGATTGTTTTTGATGATACCTACACTGATAGGTATAACGCTGATGATCTTTGCTATCAGCAGGCTGGCGCCGGGTGATCCGTTTAGTTTGCAGTCGGGGCCTGGCGGGCAGCTGGACGCTAAGACGTTCGGTAATTATGTCGAGCAGCAGAAGAAGCTGCACGGTCTGGATAAGCCGCTGCCGGTTCAGTATGTGCTGTGGCTAAAGAATACGGCGATGCTGGACTTCGGCGATTCTATCAAGCATCATCGCCCGGTTTTCGAACTTATTAAAGAGCGGCTGCCTATAACGCTGATGCTGAATGTTATCGCGTTCGTTCTGATATATACGATATCGATACCGCTGGGGGTGTTGGCGGCTGTCAGGCATAAAAAGTTTGTCGATACTTCTATGAGCGTTATCGTTTTTGTGCTCTGGTCGATACCTGTTATGCTGGCGGGGCAGTTGTTCATAGGTTATTTCTGTGGGCCGACGTTTAAGAACTGGTTCCCGCCGGCGGGGCTCAGTAGTAATGATGCCGATACGATGGCATTTCTGCCGTGGCTTGGTAACAGGTTGTGGCATTTGGTTTTGCCGGTTATATGTCTGACGTACAGGGGGTTCGCGTATCTGGCTAAGCAGGTTCGGGCGGGGATGCTGGATAACCTGCGGGCTGATTATGTTCGTACGGCCAGGGCGAAGGGATTATCGAATCTTGTAGTAATAGGCAGGCACGCATTTCGTAACAGTATTATCCCGGTGATAACAATCATGGCGACGCTGCTGCCAGCGATGATCGGCGGGTCGATCATTATTGAAAGTATATTCAGTATTCCGGGGATGGGCAGGCTGGCCTTCGAGGCGGTAACGACGAGAGATTATAACGTGATAATGGCGGTCGCGACAATTGGCGGTGTGCTGAATTTGATGGGGCTGCTGCTGGCTGATATAGCATATGCGATAGCGGATCCGAGAGTTAGTTTTGAAGGTAAACTGTAAACGATGGGTAAACAACCGACTGACAAAAAGAACTGGGGACGCTCTTACGGCGAGATGGTCTGGAAAGAGTTCGCCAAGAGTAAGCTTAGTATCGCCAGTCTGGTTTTTATAGTGTTTTTGTTTTTCCTTGCGATCTTCGCGCCGTTTCTAGCTAACGATAAGCCGTTCATGATAAAAATCAACGGGCAGTGGAACTATCCGCTGTTTCGATCGTTGACGGCGAGTGATTACGCTGTATTCCTTGCGGCGGCATTTGCGGTATTCCAGTTGCTGCTTATCAGGCGGAATAAAAAATATATCGAGCCTTCTATCAGGGGACAGGTGCTGGGCAGGCAGGTTTTTGTTAATTCATTGATTGTAGTGATCGGGACGGTGCTGTTTTTTGTTATGGTGCCGAGGCGGCTTGACGCGACTGATTATAAAGAAATGATCGTTTCGGGCAGTGCCGAGGGTGCAGTTTTTGCGCCGATACCATACGGATATGGCAGGACTGATCTGAAAATTCGTGAGCAACCGCCAAGCAGGGAGCATTGGCTGGGGACAGATGATGTCGGCTCGGATGTTTTGTGCAGGCTGATACACGGCAGCAGGATATCGCTGTCGGTTGGATTTGTGGCAGTTGGTTTGTCAGTGTTGATTGGTGTTTTTGTCGGGGCGGTGCTGGGTTATTTCGGGGGAAAGGTTGACTTTGTCGGGATGCGGATAGTCGAGATATTTATGGCAATTCCGCCTTTACTGCTGATGATAACGGTCGTCGCGTTTTTCGGGCGGGGATTGTTTTTGATAATGATGGTGATCGGACTTATTACGTGGACGAGTAATGCCCGTTTTGTACGTGCGGAATTTTTCAAGCTACGTCAGCAGGACTTTGTGCAGTCGGCGGTATCGCTTGGATTGCCGCTGCGGAGTATATTGTTCAGGCACATGCTGCCGAACGGTATAGCCCCGGTTCTTGTTAACGCGACGTTCGGTATCGCGGGGGCGATATTCTACGAGGCGGCACTTAGCTTTTTGGGATTTGGGGTTGCGCCGCCGACACCGAGCTGGGGACAGATACTCAGCCTGGGTGTTAGTACGTCGGGCAGGTTTTTGTGGTGGCTGACGTTGTTTCCGGGGCTGGCAATATTTTTGACGGCATTGGCATATAACCTTGTCGGTGAGGGACTCAGGGATGCTGTCGATCCGAGATTGAGGAAGGCCGCATGAGTGAAAATAACACATTGCTTTCGATCGAGGATTTGAGCGTTCACTTCTTTACCGAAGATGGGCTGGCGAAAGCGGTGGAGCATGTATCGTTTTCTATCCCCAAGGGTAAAACTTTCGCGCTTGTAGGTGAGAGCGGATGCGGTAAGAGTGTGACGGCTCTATCGACTCTGCAGTTGATTCCCGATCCGCCGGGTAAAATTATTTCCGGTAAGATAATTATGGACGGGCAGGATCTGCTCGAACTTAGTAAAAAGCAAATGCGGTCGGTGCGCGGTAATGATATTGCGATGATCTTCCAGGAGCCTATGACAAGCCTTAACCCTGTGTTTACGGTTGGCGATCAGATAATCGAAGCTATTCGTCTTCATCAGAAAAAGAGCCCGGAAGAAGCTCATAAACTGGCGGTTGAAATGCTAAGCAGTGTGGGAATAGGCGATGCGGAGAAGAGGGTGTATGAGTATCCGCATCAAATGTCGGGCGGTATGCGTCAGCGAGTTATGATAGCGATGGCGATCAGCTGTCGGCCGCAGTTGCTGATAGCAGATGAGCCGACGACGGCATTGGATGTTACTATTCAGGCGCAGATACTTGATTTGCTGGATGAACTGCAGCAAAAGAATAATATGAGCATTTTGCTGATAACGCACGATCTTGGTATTGTTGCGGAAAGAGCAGATGAGATAGCTGTGATGTACGCATCGCAGATAGTGGAGCAGGGAGACGCGAAGTCGATATTCGGCGAGCCGATGCATCCTTATACGAAGGGTCTATTGAAGTCAGTGCCGCGTCTGGGCTTTGAGGAGGAGCGGCTGGATACGGTGCAGGGTAATGTTCCGAATCCGCTGCATTTTCCAAGTGGTTGTAAATTTCATCCGCGATGTCCGATCGGGTGTAATGACGAAAAATGTAAGAATGATGAGCCGTCGCTGAAGGAAGTTAAGGATGGCAGGTTAGCGGCCTGCTGGTATGCACCGGGCTATTAGTTAAGAATATACAATGAGCGATGCGAATAATAATTTACTAACAGTAGATAATCTTAAGACATATTTTCCTGTCAAAAGGGGATTACTCCAAAAGACGGTCGGACATGTCAAGGCTGTTGACGGGATAAGCTTTAATGTCAAGAGTGGGCAGACGCTTGGGCTGGTCGGTGAAAGCGGTTGTGGTAAGACGACCGCGGCCAGGACAATAATCAGGCTGCTCAATGCTACTTCCGGCAGGGTGGAATTTGACGGCCTTGATGTGCTAAATGCCGAGAAGAATGAGCTTTTGCAGTTGCGTAAAGAAATAACGATCGTGTTCCAGGACCCTTATAGCTCATTGAATCCTCGCATGACGGTCGGTAATATTATCGGTGAGTCCCTTAAAGTTCACAAAGGGCTTCGTGGTCAAGCGTTGGTTGACAGAGTTGCTGAGGTTGTGACGAAGGTCGGGCTTACGCCGGAGTATCTTAACCGATATCCACACGAATTTTCGGGCGGACAGAGGCAACGTATTGGAGTTGCCAGGGCGTTGGCACTTCAGCCCAAGATGGTGATTTGCGATGAGCCGGTTAGCGCTCTCGATGTTTCGATACAGTCACAAATTCTTAACCTTCTCAAGGATTTACAGGATGAGTTCGGCTTGACTTATCTTTTCATTGCTCATGACCTGGCTGTGGTCGAGTTTTTCTGCGATGTTATAGCAGTGATGTATTTGGGCAAGATAGTTGAGCGGGCACTGGTGAGCCCTTTATACAAGAATCCTTTGCATCCTTATACGCGGGCGTTGATGTCGGCGATACCGCATATGGATACGTCGAGGCGAGGTCAGCGAACGGCGAGCGGCGGTGAGGTTCCGAGTGCTCTCGATCCGCCGAGCGGGTGTCCATTCCATCCGCGATGTCCGCTGGCAGAGGGTATATGCTCAGAAGAGATGCCGCGCCTTGAAGAAAAGGGCGGGGATGAGCATTTTGTGGCGTGCTGGAAAGTTTAAAATAATACTCGACACCGCATGACCGATTTGTCATAATTATTCCTATAGGAAGGTTATTTTTTAGGATAGATGCGCCTATGCAAGAGAATGTAGGCTTAACAATAGAAGATCAGCAGAATGTTGCGGTGGTTTCATTTCAGGCTACTTCGATCAGCAGTTACGATGGGATCGCCGAGGCTGCACAGCAGATTCATGGTTATATAGACGGTCATCAGCCTGACGGAGTAATATTTGATTTTTCTAAGGTGAAGTTTTTCTCTTCGCAGGTGCTTGGATTATTGCTGGAAATGAGAGCGAAAGTCCAAGACTTCGGCGGGGATGTCGCGATAAGTTCGATTGATCCGAAGTTGCACCGGGTTTTTTCAATAACCAATCTCGATAAGATATTTCAATTTTTCCCGGATAGCCAAAGCGCAGTTGAAGCTATCGGGAATGATTAATTTCAATCAATGTGAGGGGATTGCAAAATGAAGGTAGCGTCTCAGTTTTCAATATTTATGGTGAATAAGCCGGGAGTTTTGTCGAATGTTCTTGGTGAGTTTGCAAAGGCGAAGTTGAATATCGTTGCTCTTACAATGATGGACTCTGTAGAGCATGGCGTTTTGAGGATTATCTTCGAGAAGCCGGCTCAGGCCCGTGAGATACTTGCAAAACTGAATATGACCTTTAGTGAGACGGAAGTGCTTTGTGTGACTCTTACTAACAGGGCAGGGGCATTAGCAGCGGTGGCAGAGAAGTTATCCCAGAAGCATATAAATATTTCTTACGCATATTGCACGGCGGGTGCCAAAGGTGGTAAGACGACGGGGGTGCTGAAAATAGCAGATGTGAAAAAAGCTATGAAGGTATTGGAACCGGCTGTTAAGAAGAAAGGTAAGTCGAAACCGGTAGTTAGACGCAGCAGTGCGTCTAAAAAACCATAATTGAGTTTTAGATTTGCAGATTTTTCTGATTTTACGTTTTTTTGCTGAAAATCCAGATTTTCTTGCAAGAATTTTGGTGTTAATGTTTGACATAAACCCCTCTTAAGGCATATAATCCCGGTTTCTTTGGAAGTAACGGGGCCGTAGCTCAATTGGTTAGAGCATCGGACTGTCGATCCGAAGGTTGAGGGTTCGAGTCCCTTCGGCCTCGTATTAAAACCGCGTTTTTGAAATCAAAAACGCGGTTTTCCTGCATGCAGGAAAACACTTGAAGGTCTCTCCTGACTAAAAACTTCATACTGTGCCATTTTTATTGACGCCAAGCATCCATAGCTCTGTAGTTCTGTATCTTTCCGCCGTATGGAAAACCGGGGTGCTCGGTTCTTGCTTCTTTAAATAATTTGTTAATCTTCTTGACGATCTCAGGGTGTTTGTCGGCGATATTATTATCTTCACCGATATCAGTTTCGAGGTCGTAAAGTTCTGTAGGATCTGTTAACGCGTAACGGACGCCTTTCCATTTGCCCATTCGAACAGCTTGTCTGAAACCGCCGGTAGGTAGTTTCTGCCACCAGCCATCGAGCTGGAATTCCCAGTAAAGGTATTCGTGCTTCTTTTGCGGTAGGCCCTTTAGTTCAGGTAAGAACGAGATGCCGGTGACGTCTTTCGGGATTGGCGCTCCGGCAATATCGGCACAGGTTGGGAGCAGGTCCCATTGGGCGCTGATCAATGACGTGGTTTGGCCCGGCTTGATGGTACCTTTCCAGTAAGCGATGGCTGGGACGCGAATTCCGCCTTCGTATAGGTCACGCTTTGCACCTTTTAATGGAGCGTTACTCTTGAAGAAGTTATGGTCATGGCCGCCTTCTTTATGGCCGCCATTGTCACTTGTCAGGAAGATAAGCGTTTCTTCTTCGAGACCTAATTCTTTGACTTTGTTCAACAGTTGTCCGATCAGGCGATCGAGTGTCGTAATTCGTCCGGCATGCTGACGTTCTGTCCACGGCCAGCCTTTATCCTTGTATATCTCTTTATCGTCGAGATCGCTTTCAGGGGTGTGAGGTATCTTGTAAGACATGAATAAAAAGAAAGGCTTGTCCTTGTGTTTTTCTATGAACGGCAGGGCAAGGCTTGTATAGTGGTCGTCAAGGCAGATGAATTCGCCGGGCTTTTTGACTTCTTCTATAAGCTTCTTTTCACCATTTACCCAGATGTGTTTACTAAAATCTTCCCGTATTTCTTTAGATGCGGTTTTCCACGGCCAGGCATAATGGCAGGTATAGTCGAAACCTCTGTTATGGGCCCATGTGGAATCGTCGCGGGGGTCTTCGAGGTGCCACTTGCCGAAGATAGCCGTGATGTAGCCGGCTTGTTTCATTACTTCGCCAATAGTCTTCTCTTCTTTTTTTAGTGGGATTCGGTACCACATATCATTATCGCCAATAGCGCAGTTGCCGCGAATGGTGGCGTGTCCGGGGTCTTTGCCCGTCATTAACGAGCATCGGCTTGGTGCGCAAACGGTGTTTCCTGAATAGAAATCAGTGAAGAGCATACCTTCTTTTGCCATTTTGTCAATGACGGGCGTTTCGAACATTGTTTGGCCATAACAGCCTAACTCACCATAGCCAAGGTCATCGGCATAGAGAATGATGATATTAGGCTTGTGCTTTTTAGAGGACATAGGTGTTTGGGCATTTGAGCAGCCGGGCAGAATCATCTGCGAGGTGATGCCGGCAGCTACCATGCCCATAAAACTACGTCTTGATATCTTCAATGCTTTCTGGCTATTCATTACTCGATTCCTTTCTTATCGATTATTGCAGTTTGATCGCGGTTAAAGAATACGGCTCTGCATAGAACTGGATCATGTTTTTCTCGACCTTGTCGATCTCTTCGGGCAGGCAGAGCTGATGTTTTAGGCCTATCATTTCAGCGGTTGCTTTTTGAGGTATTTCCTGTTCGAAGTTTACAGTTACACGTCGCCTTAGAACGTTTTTGTTTATTACATAAACCAGCATTTCACCCTTGGTAGTTTTTGCGGAGACAACAACGGTATCCTTCTGTGGGCTGGCAGCTGTGACAAGTGTGCTGGTTTGTAAAGGTGAGAGCAGCCTGTACATATCAAGACTGAGCGTTGGATTGTAAGGCTCGTCCTGGGTGATAATGCTCGGGAAGAAGTCCTGTTCTGACCAGACGTCACGAGAGCTCTGCCAGAGGAAAGGCCAGAGACATGTCAGGTGTACGTCGGCCAGCATGTATTCCAAAAGTATCTCGCCCTGCATGATAGCAATAGCGGATTGTTTGAAGGCCTGGCTGTGATCACTCGGACCGAGATTCCATTCTAATACTACAACGCCGATTTCGGGATAGCCGAGGTCAGCGCAGATTTTTTTGACCTTTTTGATGGCTTGGCCATAAGGGATAGCGTTTCTGTTCCACTTGCTGATAGTTGTCATAGGTGTATCTTTGAGCCATGCCTCAAAAGAATTAACTCCCCAGCCCCAGTACCAGTGGAAGTCGATGTAGTCAATGTAGTCGCCTGTTTTGCGGACGACCTTTTCAAGAAAGCCGCGGTTTTTGTATCCGCCGTCACCTGTCGGATTAATGATGAGCTTGGCTTCGGGGAATTCCTTTTTGATTTCTTTACCGTAATAAACGATCTCGTCGAGATATTCATCGCCTTTGAATCTATAATTTGCTTCGCCGTTCCAGGGCTCATTGTCGAGAAACCAGTATTTGACCTTGAAGCCTTTGTTTTTGCAGTATCGCATCATTCTAAGAGCTTCTTCGCGACCTTCTTCGCTGCGATTGTATTTTTTGCCGGATGAAAGGTTAAGGCCCAGGATAGGTTCTGCACCGATCTTTATGCACTCTTGCATGAAATCATCAAGGCTCATGAAATCTTCGTTCGTTGCCCAGTCTTCCGGTGGGCAGTATGCGACCTGGAACTTGCCGCGGCCGTGGCTTGTGCCGTGCTGCTCTTTGGGGGCCCAGAGATCCTCGTAGCCGTTTACACCGGGATGTTCCCAGTGAAAGAATGATGTTTCTTCGCCGCCGGGATAACGCAGTGAGCCGATGCCGGAATATTTTAACTTGTTAGCCATCGAAAACTTCTGCCACATATCGTCGGTGGTGACGAAGTAGCTCATGTTGATACCTAAAAAACCCTTTGGGACGGTATGCAGAGTCTGGCCCTGATTGACATCTACGGTTATGCTTCTTTCGGGAGTTGAATAGAATTTATCCAGCTGTTCCTTGCTGGTCGGTTCGAATTTTTCTCCGACACCAAAAGCAATTGAGGCTGTAAGTAAAGAGATAACGATAGATCTTTTCAATACATTCATTTTAGTCTTCCTTAATTTTCTATTGTTGATTATCCTGACTTAAATTCGCGACACCGCGACGTTCTTCGAGCTGGCGTCTGACTTCTGCGGCACGCTTAGCGGTGAGCGGATAAAAATACAAAGCTATGATTGCAAATACTGCTGTAATTGCCGGTGCTCCAGCAAGGCACAAACGCATTTTCGTAAATGTTCCTGCAGCCTGCTCTGCACCCAATTTAGGATCAAAGCCTGAAATGAACAACGAGACAGCGGTACCAAGAAAAGCTAAAGACAAAACCATTTTTTCGACCCATGAGAAGACAGCGCTGAAGATGCCTTCACGGCGGCTTCCATGTTTTAGCTCGTCTTCGTCACAGATGTCAGCCATCATTGATGCAAGCATTATTTTAACCGCTACCCACATCGGCCCGCATAAAAGCGGATCGACGAGCATATATGGGTCCAGGGGCAATGTGAAAAGGCCAAAAAATGGTATTTTGTAAATAGTATGGCCAGGTGTGAATATAAACCATTTCATTACTCCGCCAACAACCATAAGTGAGTAAACAAAATACAGGGAGCCTTTTTTGCCCAATTTATTAGCTAACCATGTAATTACCGGTATAGAGGCAAATCCCATAATTGCGTATCCTGAGGTCAGGATGGCTTTTTGGAGGAATCCAGCAGCTTCGTTTCCGTCGTTCATGAAATAAACGAGTACATATTGGTCAAGTCCCGCAGCTAAAACACCGGAGAGGGTATTGAAAACGATAACACTGACCAGAATGACAAAAGGTGCACTACTGAAGGCCTGTTTTGCACTTGAGAGAAGTTTTACTTTTTCCTGATCTTTCGTTATTCTTTTGAATCTCTCTCTCACAAAAAGTCCAGGTATGGCACCGATAGCAGCCATGACAATGAGTCCTATCGCCCAGACCATCCAATGTATGCCTACCATTGTCAGTTCCGGTTCACCCTTGTCATTTCTAGCCCCGTCTCCGAGAACCAGAAGGCCGAACAGTGTTGCTAACGGAAGCATCCAGCCACCGAGAAACTCGCCGGCTTTGTGGAAAAACGCATTAAAGGCCATGACCCTGTTTCGCTCGTTATAATCGGGGCTCATCTCGTAAGTCAGGGCATTATAAGGGACAGAAAAAATAGTATAAAATGTATAATATATTAACTGAAGAATAATAAAATAACTTATCTTTGCAACATTACCCCAATTCTCAGGTACATACCAAATTGACGCAAACAATATCCCCATTCCTATGGCACCACTTACTATAAACGGGCGGCGACGGCCCAGTCTTGAGTGAAAGTTGTCGGAGATAAAGCCCATTAACGGATCACTGAAAGCATCCCATAGGCGGGGTACCATTAGAGCCATTCCAATCCATAAAGCTTCAACATGTAACTTCATATTATAGACTGGATAGGCGAGTATTCCAACTGCCGCGTACCCAAAGTATGCTGAAAAGGCGCCGACACCGAGTGACATTTTTTCCCAGGTCGGTACTCTATCCTGTTTGGCTGTTTTTTGCATTTTTTCCATAATGATTCCTTTATTCCGTTATTTATATTTCGAGCGCTTTACCGGATTACCGCGGTAGTGCCGCGGTGTAAAAGCAGCATAAATCCATCAGCAGAATCATTCGTTGTATAAACTGTTCACGTAATTATCTGATAGCCACAGCTTTGAGAATAGAGACCCCGTATTGCGGAAGCAATAATGTTTCTTCACAATTCTTTCCCGTTAGCATGTCGGTAAATTTACCATCAGGCAAATCAATTTTAACTTCGTTGGGGTTATGATTCAAATAAAATTTATAATCAACTGAATCCTTTGAGCGGGTCATAAACTCGATGCCATCCGGCAGGTTCGCAGATTCGATGCCGGCGTTATCCAGTATTTTAGTGAAAAAATCCTTCATATAGTCTTCGTCCGGACGGGTAGCGAGGTAATAGGCCTTTCCTTTGCCGAATTTGTTTTCGGTAACGCAGGGACTGTCAGCGTAATAGTCTTCGCCAAAAACTGCCAGAGTTTTAGCTGTCGTAGTATGCGCTACATCGCACCAGACGGAACAGGAATATTCTTTTTTAAAGCAGCTTCCCGGCTCTGTTATTTTCATGAGGTTCGTTGCGTTTTGCCTTAGCGGGTCAAATTCCTCTACCTTTACGCCGAGTAGGTCCTTTAGCGGGCCGAGGTAACCGTTAAGAAATACGCCGACGTTCTCGTCGATTAGGCCGGTAAAGTATGTTGTGATAAAAATGCCGCCGTCTTTTACATATTTTTCAACAGCTTCTTTGAAGCCCGGTTTGATCATGTGGAGCAGCGGGGCGATGACGATTTTGTATTTTGAAAAATCGTAATGAGGCGGGATAACATCAGCTGGGACATTTAAATCATAGAGAGCGTTGAAGTAATATTCCAGCTCGCCGAAGTAGCTGACGAGAACGGTTGGGAAGGGCTGGGCGTTGGATGACCAGAAGATTTCATTATCGAGAGACTTTGCTCCGTTGGCATAAGGGTCATCGACTGCCCACCATGAATCATAGTCCATCAGAAGTGCGACCCCTGATTCTACTTTAGCGTCAACGACATCTTTTATATTTTCAAGCTCGTTGCCCAGAGCACTAATTTCTTTGAATACTCTCGATTCGGCGCCGTAGTGCGGAACCATTCCGCTGTGATATTTTTCAGCACCTTTTTTTGAAGCCCGCCACTGGAAGTACATGACGGAGTCCGAACCGTGTGCGATAGCCTGGTAGCTCCAGAGTCTCATGACGCCGGGGCGTTTCTGGATATTGATTGGATACCAGTCAACTTGTGAAGGGGCCTGCTCCATCAACATAAATGGTTTGTCAAGCAGTGAACGCATCATGGAATGACGAAGGGCAACCCACTTACGAGAGCTTTCCATGAATTTCGGGTCGGGGTAGCAATTAAATGAAGCGACGTCCATGTGATCCTTGAAGAGGGAATGGTCGAATTTGGCCCAGTCACCTTCGAAGTTTGTTGTGATAGGAACCTCTGGTGTGATCTCGCGGAGGATGTCATATTCTTCTTTGTAAAGTTTATAGAAGCCTTCGCTCAGGAATCTTTTGTAGTCAAGAAGCTTGGTTGCATTTCGGCCGCCGGCACTTTTTTTAGGAGTATTAATTTCGTCCCAGGAAGAGTATTTTTCGCTCCAGAAAACAGTGCCCCACAATTCATTTAAGTTTTCGATAGTTTGGTATTTATCCTTGAGCCATTGCTGGAAGGCTGTTTTGCAGTTGTCGCAGAAGCACATACTGTTTTTATTTGCGTATTCGTTGTTGATGTGCCAGAGCTGCAGGGCTTTGTGCCCTTTGTAATGCTTGGCCATTTCGGTGCCAAGACGGCGCATTGCTTTTCTATAGCTCTGACTGTTAATGCAGTATGTCTGACGTGAGCCGTATGTAATTCTTTCGCCGGTATCGCGGACGAGCAGGATGTCGTCATATTTGCGAGTCAGCCAATTGGGCTGAGCCGCTGTCGATGTGCCAAGGCATACGTAAATATCGTTTTCAGCAAGCAAGTCCATGATCTTGTCGAGCCAGTCGAAGGT
>JANQHJ010000154.1 GCA_028282745.1 Sedimentisphaerales bacterium
AGAACAGGATATCGAACCTGAAGACGAAGAGATCGATGAAGCAATGGAGCACCTTGACGATACTATGGCATTAATGGGCGATGACGAAGGCGACGATGAAGAGGACAAGCTCTAAAACCGTTAAGCCTTTTACCTTGAAACTCAGCCCTCTTTCCGCTATAAATTCCCCAATACTTGGAAATTCCAAGGATACTTATTCTGCCATTCCCGCGAAGGTGGGAATCCAGGTTCTTGCGAACGCTCACCAATCAGTGAAAGTTGTTTTGGTAATTTGAGTTTTGGTATTTGAATTTGTTTAGTTTTTAAGATTTAGAAATTAGGATTTCTGTCCAATTGGATAGTACGAGGATGATTTATGAGATATAGCCAGCTTTTTATACCAACCGTCAAAGAAGTCCCAGCCGACGCCGAGGTCCTAAGCCACCAGCTAATGCTCCGTTCTGGCATGATAAGAAAGGTCGCAAGTGGAATATACATGTACTTACCGCTGGGCCAGAGATGCCTGCTCAAGGTCATTAATATCGTCCGCGAAGAAATGGACAGAGCCGGAGCGCTCGAGGTCCTCATGCCATCCGTCCAGCCTGCTGAGCTTTGGCAGCAGACAGGCAGAGACGTTGACTACGGTCCGACTTTGGCCCACATGACCGACCGTCAGGATAGACAAAACGTCCTCTCGCCAACAGCTGAAGAGGTCTGCACTCATGTCGTAGCCGGCGAGTTGAAATCTTATAAACAAATGCCGTTCAATCTCTACCAGATTAGCTTCAAGTTCCGCGACGAGTTCCGCCCGCGTTTTGGCGTTCTGCGAAGCCGCGAATTTATTATGAAAGATGCCTACAGTTTCGACACCGACGAAGAATCTCTCGAGAAAAGCTACCGCGCAATGTATAATGCCTATTGCAGAATTTTTCAGCGTTGCGGTGTTGACTACGTCATAGTCGAGGCCGAGTCCGGCGAAATGGGCGGCTCGGGTTCACACCAGTTCACCATACCATGTGAATCCGGCGAAGACGTTATTGTCTATACCGAGGACAGCAAATACGCCGCCAATATCGAAAAGGCTCCAGTCGATCCATTGCCTCGTCTTGAGCGACAAGCGACGAGCGACGAGCAACCGGAAAATATCCATACTCCGAACGTAGGCACAATTGACGCTGTCTGTGAATTCCTGAAGACAAAACCATCCGGTATGATAAAAACTCTTATCTTCACTACCGGGCATGGTACTATTGCCGTTTTATTAAGAGGTGACCACGACCTTAACGAGGAAAAGCTCACACAAACTCTCAGCGGCTCCAAGTTTGAACTCGCCGACGAAGCGACTATCCGGAAAGTAACCTCTGCCAAGGTAGGTTTTGCGAGCCCGGTCGGCTTAGCTGACAAAGTTGATAAAATTATAATCGACCACGCCGTCGCAGCCATGGCGGTTGGTGTCACCGGTGCTAACAAAACAGACTATCATACTAAAAATGTCGTACCCAGCCGAGACTTCCCACTCGAAGGTGATAACATTATCGTAGCCGATATCCGTAATGCCGTCGAAGGCGACACTTACCAAGGCAAAAAGCTGCTGTTCAAACGCGGCATCGAAGTTGGCCAGGTCTTCAAGCTCGGCAGAAAATACTCAACAAAGCTCAACTGCAAATACCTCGACGAAGACGGCAAAGAGCAGAACCCCCTAATGGGTTGCTATGGCATCGGCATCAACCGTATCGTCGCATCTGCTATCGAACTCGGCCACGACAAAGATGGTATCATCTGGCCGATCAGCATAGCTCCGTTCGAGGTGCTGATTACTTCTGTCAATATAGACGACGAGCAGGTCGCAAAAGTTTCCGAAGATATTTACAGTGAATTAAAGCGGAAGGGCATTGATGTCCTTTTGGATGACAGGGATCTTCGAGCTGGTGTAAAATTCAAAGACGCCGATCTCATCGGCATCCCGGTAAGAATAACAGTAGGTAAAAAAGCCGTCGCCGACGGAAACGTCGAATTAAAACTCCGCGCCCGGCAGGACAAAGAGCTGATACCTATCGATTCTGCCGTAGAAAAGACAGTTGAAATAGTCAACGACCTGAAACAAAAACTCGAAGCTTCATAACATACATTATGTTTCAACACCTTGAAGCTATCATTCCCATGAAGCGGCACGTACCATAGGTAGCAAAAAGTGCCTTAGGTGCAGAAATATAGGTTTTGAAAATTAGAATTTAGATGTTTTGAATTTATTTAGAGTTTAGGTATTAGGATTTAGAATTTCTATCTTTATGGTCTTGATCGCCCGTTCGTCTTGATCTTAGCGAGGAATTCTCTCATTTCCTTAAGCTTATCCGGGCGTTTCTTCGAAAGGTCGTTTTTTTCGATTATATCTTCTTTAAGGTTATAAAGCTGGTCCTTGCTCCCTTTCTTCCCCTTTCTCCATTGCCTCGTATCCGGCTCGATATATTTCCAGTCACCTTTGATCAGAGACAAATAGCGCGAGTGCCCAACTAAATGATCGCGTCCCTTTTTGCTTTTGCCGAGCAGTGCATCAAGAATATCAAAGCTGTCCGGCCCATCCTCATAAGCGAGCTTCTGGCCGGTCATATTGGCGAACGATGCCATTAAATCTATCTGACAAGCCAGCGCGTCCGACTTACCTGCCTTTATCTTTTCAGGCCAGCTGACAATAAACGGCACTCTCGTTCCGCCTTCATAAATAGTAGCCTTCCACCCTCGCAGCTCATTCTTGGGCTTATGATCACCCAGCCTTTTAACCGAGTAATCTTTATACCCGTCATCCAGCACCGGCCCATTATCGCTCGTAAAGATGATCATCGTATTATCTTTGAGCCCGAGTTTCTCCAGTTTCTTCAATATCTCACCCGTACACCAGTCCAGCTGAACAATAGCGTCGCCTCGCGGCCCCATATCCGTCTTACCTACAAACCTCTGATGCGGAACGCGCGGCACATGAATATCATGTGTTGAGAAATACAAAAAGAATCTCCCATCCTTATGCTTCTCAATATACTCACATGCCTTCTCAGTTATAACGTCAGCCATATCCTCATCCACCCATCGTGCAGCCTTACCGCCGCTCATGTGCCCGATCCTGCTTATCCCATTCACGATAGTAGCATTGTGCCCGTGACTCCATTTCATCTTCAAAAGTTCCGGATTTGACTTACCAGTCGGCTCATCTTTATCGATGGGCCCGCGATAGCTCACCTTGATCGGATCCTTCGGATCGAGCCCGACTACCTTACCTTCTTCGAGATAAACACACGGCACACGGTCACCCGTAGCCGGAATAAGGAAGTGGTAATCGAATCCAATATCATTCGGATTAGGCTTGACCTCTTTGTTCCAGTCAATCTTACCCTCACCAAGCCCTAAATGCCACTTACCAACAACCGCTGTATTGTAACCAGCCTTTTGCATTATCGACGGCAGCGTCGTCCGACCCGGCTTGATTATCATATTAGCATTTCCGCTTGCGATTCCGGTACCTTTCTTTCTGAAAGAGTATTCACCCGTCAACATCGCGTATCGGGAAGGCGTACACGTAGCCGCTGGTGAATGAGCGTTTGTAAACCTGATACCTTCACTGGCAATTTTGTCTATATTAGGGGTTTTGACTGCCGTTGCCCCATAACACCCGACATCGCCATAGCCAAGATCGTCGGCATAAATTAAAACAACATTTGGTAATTCCTCCTTAGCTGCAAATACTCTTGAGTTGAAGCTTCCTGCTGTCAAAGTTATTCCCATTGCTTTCAAAAAGCTGCGACGTGACAATCCTGCTGTTTTCATATCTTTACCCCGTCAATGTAAGAACAAAAAAAATGTGAACCCCGTGCAATGTGATTTAGTATATATAATACATGACGTGGGGTCAAGATTTTCATTTTACCATACAGTCTCCAAGGCTATAATGAACTATTTGGATTCCAGCAACTAAAACATGTGTTGGCAAAAAGTTAGTTTTTTAAAATTTAGACATTAGCTTTTAGGATTTAGTTGGAAATGTGGGAAATCAGCGACCCTAAACCTGTCAAACTGATAATCGGCATCCTCGCTGCAAATGAAGATGCTCTAAACACAACAATCGAGTCGATCAAAGATGAGTTCGGCGACATCGATTTTAAAAGCCAGGCTTGGCCTTTCACTCAAACTCAGTACTACGTAAATGAACTTGGCAAAAACGCTCTTCGCCAATTTGTTTCTGTCGAAAAGCTTATCGACCCCGGCTGCTTAGCAGTAATTAAACATAAAACCAATCAAATGGAAGAAATACTGGCGGCCCAATTATCACTTGATTTGCCCCGTCCGGTGAATCTTGATCCCGGCATTATCGAACCTTCAAAGCTCATCCTCGCCAGCACCAAAAACTTCTCGCACCGAATATACATCGGTGATAAAATGTACGCCGAGCTGACGCTCAGTTTTGTGAAGGGACAATGGAAAAGCTTCGATTACACATTTCCTGATTATAAGCAGGGCGGCTATAATAAATTTCTGTCCAAAGTAAGAGATCGTTTAGTGGAGCAACTTAAAAATGAAAATTAAAACATCTTGCCTGGCTTTCTTATCGTTAATTTTGTTCATATCTTCTGTATCATTTGCCTCTGACGGCAATTCACCCTCTCTTACAAACGCCCAATACAAAGAAGCCTTACGAGCTTTTATCAAGGAGGTTGACAAAACATACCCCTTCTTCGAAATAAAAAAAATCGGCCCCGATTGGCAAAGATGCAAACGGAAATTAATGACGGGTATCAATAAATGTCAGACTAATAACGACTTTTACATCTTGCTTGATGACGCTCGACGCTGCCTTCGCGACGCCCATATGAGTTTCTTCGATCTAAAGGGCCAGTATCCCAGGCAGCCCCAGCTGTACACACCAGGTATTGCTTTAGCTCCTGCTGTTGATAAGCAGGTCGTAATTATGGGCGCTGCGAAAGAATACAACGATCTCGAACCCGGCACTGTTGTTAAATTGATCAATAACATGCCAGCAAGGAAATTCCTCGACTATCAGGCCAAAGAAGACTGGCAAAAGGGCGGCCACTTCTCAAGCCCACAGCGAGCACGTCTTTTTACATACCGAATTCCCTTGCAAACGCCAAAAGACACCGATCATGTCCTGACTATAGTTCACAATGGCAACGATAAACAAGTCGCTGTCACAAGTAAGTATCCCGCCGGTGGATGGCAGCATACATTTGCGATGCCCAAAAACCTCATAAGAAACGGAAACTGTCAATTTGGTAAGCTTGAATCCGGCTATGGATACATTTACCTGCGAAGAATAAGCTCTGATCTCATCGAATCTATCGACAAGGCCCTTCAAAGTTTCGGCGACATTAAGGGCCTGATAATTGACCTGCGGGGCAATGGCGGCGGTGGTTACAATTCCGAGGTTTTTAAGAGGTTTGACAAAAAGCTATTATCTGATCCGCCTGACTCATATTACAACGGCCCCATGGTAGTTTTGATCGACGCCGGCACTATCTCAGCCGGTGAAACATTTGCACGCGACCTGGTAAACACTGCCGGAGCGTATCTCATGGGCGAACCCACCGCCGGCTCATCGACCTCCAAAAGATACTGGAACATTCCTCATGCCCTCGGAAAAGTAAGATTCTCGACAAGGAGCAGATGGGGCTTTAAACGCAAACCGATCGAGTACTACGGCATTAGACCGAACAAAAAAGTTGAAGTTGTACCAGCTGAGTTGCAGCAGGGCATTAATTCTGCTATAAAGCGTGCAGAAGAATACCTCGACAAAAAGAATTCGATGAGGAAAAGGATTAAAAACCTTTAACTATGTTCATTAAACTTGCAATATTAATTTCAGTTATTGCTTTCGTAACATCACTCGCTTTAACTGCCATTGTTAGAAAATTAGCTCCCAGATACGGTTTCGTCGCTCGCCCAACCAACGACCGCTATCACCGCTCGATAATACCTCTCGGCGGCGGAATCGCGATATACGCCACAATTGTCTTAGCCTTGATAACAGGCCTTATCATACTCAAACTTTTAATAGCCCCAGGCCGACTTTCTTTCCTCGGCGAATCTGCTGTCATTTATGCAAAGGGCTTTAATAGAACACTCGAATTCATTTATATTCTTATATGCATAACCACTCTTTTCGCGCTCGGCCTCATCGACGACAAAAAGCACCTCGGCCCGTTCATCAAACTCACTGGACAGTTCGCCGTCGCACTATTCGCAGCATTTGCAGCCGACATCCGTGTTGAATTTTTCATCGAGAGCAAAATTATCACCTCGCTGCTCTCTGCCTTCTGGATCGTATTGATAATGAACGCTTTCAACTTCCTCGACAACATGGATGGCGCCTCCGTCGGCATAGCAATAATTGCATCAGCCGTTCTCTTTGTCGCATCAGCAATGCACGGCCAGGTCTTCATTTCTGCCATGGCGCTGCTGTTCATCGGAGCGCTTTTAGGCTTTTTGGTTTTTAACTTCCCACCCGCCGAGATTTTCATGGGCGATGCAGGCTCACTCATCGTCGGTTTCATAGTTGCGATGCTGACCTTGCGAACTACTTATTATGACCAGGCCAATAGCGGCCCCTGGTACCCCATACTAATGCCGCTCATCGTCATGGCCGTTCCGCTATACGATTTTATCAGCGTTACAATTCTTCGCATCAGACAGGGCAAGAGCCCGTTTGTTG
>JANQHJ010000041.1 GCA_028282745.1 Sedimentisphaerales bacterium
CCGTTACTGTTGGTGATGTGGACGGTTACGGTATTCATCTGAGCGCGGAGATCGGAGATCTCGTCCTGGCGTCGAGCCTCGGCTTTTTTCTTGTCGCGCTCGTTGCCGATGATATAGCCGGCCCCTGTACCGACGGCGGCGCCGATGAGTGTGCCTTCGGTATCACGGCCTGCGAGCTGGCCTATGCCAGCGCCTGCGAGGCCGCCTATTAACGCACCGGACTGGGCATCACTCTGACAGCCTGTAAGAGTCAGCACTGCGGCTAAGAATAAAGATACTACAATTAGTTTTTTCTTTCCGGTTAACATTTGATCATCTCCTTTCTACGGCTGACATGCCGATTGGTGATCTAAATTACAATCCATCCAATTCTGGGCCATTAAGGCTAGGTCATAAAAATCGATCTTACAATTGCCGTCAGCGTCGCCGCTTAGTTTCGCGGTGCATTCTGTAATGTCCGGGCCGTCAAGGTAAATCGCGTAAATGTTAGGCGAGGCTGAGCGATAGTCCTGCCATGCGACGAGATTGCCGCTAATGGCGGGAGCATATTGGTCTGAAGTATTAGTAGTAATTCTAAATTCCTTTTTTGTTATCAGATTAAAGCCGTAAATGTCCCAGTTCCCATTTCGGTCGTCCTGCCAAACGATAATGTGGCCGTCGATGTCTGGGGCCATCTGGTCGCCGGCAAGAGCAGCTATTTCGATAAGGTCGGCGTTGGGGTCGGTTAGGTCGGCAGCGAAGATGTCCCAGTCGCCGGCGTAGTCGTCCTGCCAGACAATGTAGTCGCCTGATATGGCAGGCTCGATCTGCTGGTAGTCGAAGTATGTGGCAACTCTGGGAGTAACTTTGTTCTGCTGAAGAATACCTGCGGTGAAGATGTCGGGATCGCCGGCGATGTTGCTGTCATAGGCAACGGTCGTTCGGTAAATCGCAGGGGCGAGCTGGGCGTCGTTGGAATCATCAATGAGAAATTCACGGACGGCGTTTGGCTCGGTGATGTCGGCGCCGTAGATGTTTTCATTACCTGATGCGCCATCCTGCCAGACTACAATGTTGCCGTAAATTTCAGGCAGCTGTTCGTCGTTGTCGCGTATGGAGGAAACGGCATATAAAGAGTTTGGCTCATCCAGATTTGTTGCGAAGATGTCCCAGTCGCCTTCGAAATTATCCTGCCAGACGACGAAGTTATCGAATATGGCGGGGTCGCTTTGGTTGTCGGAGTATGGCGCGATGTTCAAATAGACTATAGTCTGCGGATCATTGACGTCGGCGCCATAGATGTCGTAATTATCAGTGACGTATTCTTCCCAGACGATAATTGTGCCGTGGACGTCAGGATCGGACTGGTCGCTGTTTTGCGGATCGACGGCGAACGGTTGGGCGATAATATTAGTTGTTAATGTCAACGTTATGAGCAGACGTATAATTAGATTTTTACTGTTCCAGGTCATTGCTATTTCTCCTTTCTTAGATGTTACTGCTTCGATAGCTCATCGATCTTTTCGAGGAGCTTTAGCAAGACGTCAGCTGAAACTCTGTTAACAAAATACGTCTGCGAATGCTCGAGCCAGTCTTTGGCAAGATCGTACTCTTCTATGCCGAGCAGCTGGTAACCGAGCAGCAAAGCCAGGTCGGGATCGTAGGAAAAGATGCCGGCTTTTTTGCCGAGTTCTTCAACCTGATCGAGCAGTATTTCGTCATCTTTATAGAGGCCGCGCGGGAAGAATATCCCGAGCTGATCCGGCGGTAAGGCCTCGAGAGCAATACGCAGGGCTTGTGCGGCCCGGTTATACTGCTCGGAAGCAAAGAGAGCCTGGACGTATGTAAACGGCAGAATATTGTCTTCGGGTTCAAGCACCATTGCATCGGCGAAGGAGGTGACAGCGCGTTCATAATCCTCGTCTTCAAAAGCTTCGACCCCCCTGTCGAAATATTTATCTGCGAGGGTTTCAGGTTTCGGATCGGGATCAGGCTCTGGCGATGTTACAGTGATCCTCTGCCTTACGTCTGCGAATGTTGTCTCGTCAACCGGCGGGAGAGTGCTGGAGCTGGTTGAGTATTCACCGTTGTAACTTCCATAATTATATGTGTAGTAGTTGTATGTAGGGCCTTTGACCTCATAGCCGATCGGGTAACTACCGTACCATACGAACGGATGATAGCCATACCTGTAGTAGCGGACGCTGTAGATCGAACGTGGCCAGCAGCTTCCGACCGATACGAATACGTACTTGCGGTGGTGACGTGGATAGCAGTATCTGTGTACGATGCGCGGGCCGATGTAGTATTTTACTCTATAAAAGTGCCTCGGCGAGATTATGTGTGTGTAGATGCTGTCATAATAACCGTTGTACCTGTAATGGCAGCTGAAGCGGTATCTTGGCCAATGTATTTTTTTTATGATCTTGTTGTGGTTGTGAACGTGTATTGTATTGTTGATATTAGTTATATTTTTCTGGGTGACAGGTCTTGGACGTTGCGGCCTGTGGCCGAGTCCTCTGTGAAGATTTTTCGATCTTCCGGTAAAGTGTGACCTGTGGCCTCGTGTTGAGGTAATGGTTCGAGTTTTCGTTACTTTAGTTACAGTATTCGAATATGATGACCTTTCTCTGTGCGAAGGACTTCTACGGTTTCGCTCAAGTAATTTATTGTGAGACCTTGTAACTGTTGGGATTTCTCTGCGTTGTGGAACGGTTTTTATTGTCGGTTTCACTTTAGCAAGCTCAGGTCGCTGGGGTCTTGTTGAGGTACGAGAACGAGTCGAGTGCCGATCCGAATTTTCAGGTACCTTTCCGGGTTCTACAGTTGTACGCAACCTTGTAGTCGAGCGAGTTACTTTGGTGCGGCTGGGTCTTTTGGGTTGTGTAATACGTGGCTTATTAACAACCGGTTTCGAAGTTCTCGAACGGGTAATGTTTGTAACATTTCGACTTGTCGTAGATTTGGGCCTTGTTGCTATCGCCCTGCTGGTTTGCTGTCGTTGTTCGATCCGCATTCTTGGTTTTGAGGTCGTAACTGCCCTTGAACGAGTAACCGTAGTAGATAAGCTTCTGGTCGGAGGTGAAGTTTTTACGCTCGGTGTCGAACGCTTTACAGTTGGTATTGATCTTCTGGTTGATGGTACAGCTTTAATAGACGGCCTTGTTGCAACGGTAGTAGATCTCGAGCGTGAAACAGATGGTGTAGATCTTTTAACCGAAGGTACAGTTTTGTTGACCTTAACCGAGCGATTAATGGCTACATTCCTATTTGAAGACGGTCTTGATGAAGAACTTCTGTGCATAGATGAAGGCCTGTGGGCAGATGTAGAAGTTCTGGAACGTGACGGTGCTCTTGAAGGCATCGACGGTCGGGACGGTCTTGAAGGTGCGCTTCGCGTGGTAGTAGCCGTTCTTCTTGTAACCGAACTAGAGCGTGATGTGCTTCTGGAAGGTCTCGCAGGCGCAGGTGCTCTTTTTGTCGATTGTGATCTTGAAGATGACTGCTTCGAGCGAGCTTCTTGTTTTGCTTTTTGCTCGGAGGCTTTACTTTGCCTTGATCTTCTATCACCAGCAGCGGAATTAGCTAAGGCTAAAACAATCAATGCTGCGAGAAATGCGAATCTGAACTGTTTTCTTAGCGTCAACATGATACACCTTCCTTTCTGGGGCCTTGTATATCGGGCCGCCGTCAGGCCGGGCAGCTTACTAACCGCTGCCTTTTATTTACCTTAAAAACAGGTACCTGTATCAGTTAAAGCTCAGAGCTATTGTGTTTAATCAGTTATTTTCTTTAGAGGTATTCTCAAGAGTTTTATTTAAGTATTCAATTGCGCGAGTTACTACATCAATTAGAATTTGCCTTTCATGTTCGTTTACGTTCAGTGCGGTTTCGAGGATATTGATTCTTTTGCCCCTCTGCTGTTCCACTGTGCTTACTACTTCCAAACCCGCATCGTTGATCTTTACCAAGGTAACTCTTTGGTTGTCCGGATCGATATTTTTTTCTACCATCTTTTTTTCACGCCACAGTTTGGTCACATCGGTGCTTATCGTCGAGTAGCTGACCGATTTGGCTGCATCTGCAATATCCGAAATGCTTAACTGGCCTTTTTCTTTAAGCTGCTTTAATATTATGTACTCTCTGTCACTGACGCTGGCTGGAGGGATATTTTCCTCCTGGCTTGCTTTTAGCCTAAGCATTGTGGTACTCAAATTCATAATAGTTTCTACAAGTTCTGAATCCATTGACTCATGCCTCTATCTTTATTTACTTGTTTATCACAGAAACGTTCGTAAGTCAAATATTATTTTAATAAAATATATCAGTCATTGATATATTTTATTAAACAAATGTTTGCCGCCCTGCCATTATTTCTCTAACTATTTTTTAAATATGGACTTAGGAATTGCCGCCTTGCCACAGACGAATGGCATAAAAATTACATTTTTCCCATTAAAATCGTGGGTGATAATTAGAAAATAGGCGATTTTCCCGATTTTCTAATCCGGTGGAGCGTCGCCGCTTATTTTCGAAGCGGTCCATTCGATGTCCTTGCCGAGGCCTTGTATAGTCTGGCAACCGAGCAACGAAAATACGGTAATCCCTAATAATGCGATAAGTAGAATTTTCCTTATCATAATTAAAACCTCCATGCATAGAGTTCTTAGGATATGATAATAGCTGGTGTTTTAAACATCTACAAAAAAAATAGGGGGTAGGGGACAGAGAACAGAAATTTTCTTGTGTTAAACAATAATGGAGAGATAATGATCACAAGCGGAAAATCGGTACATTATTAATAACTGATTTAGGAAGGATTATTTATGCTGAAAAAAATTGTCATCCCGATAAGGAATTGGTAAATGAGACGCGTTCTGTTAACAGTTGTGATATTATTTATTTCGGTTAGTATCTGTTTCGGGCAGGGTGAGGTGTCGGAGGATGAGACGATATTCAACGGCGGGGTCGGGATGCTTGTATTCACCAAGCCGCATAAGGGCGGAGATACTGAAATTTATCCTTTGCCAATGGTATTCTTTCGCAAGGGCAGGCTGGTCATATCGGGAACGAATATAAATTATTACTTTATACATCGAGACGGATGGGCGGTCAGTGCGCTTGGTAAGGGGAGATTCGAGGGATATGACGACGATGAGGGACTGTTTCTTAACGGGATGCATGACAGGGAATGGACATATGAACTTAGTGTGGCAGTTTCGAAGGAATTCGGTTGGGGGAAACTGACGGGTAGTTTCAGCAGTGACGTATTGGGTGAGCATAAGGGACACGAAATACAATTTAAATACAGCAAACTATTCAAGAATATATTCGGGGTGGAAAGTTTGAGCACTGTGCCGATGATAGGTATGAACTGGCGGAGTAAGCAGCTCAACGATTATTACTATGGTGTCGAAGGGACAGAAGTCTCGGCTATACGTGCAATGTACGAAGCAGGCAGTTCGGTAGGTGTGCTGGCTGGGCTGCGAGTAGATTATTCATTGAGCGAGAAGTGGAACGTATTCGGGGCGTTTAATTACGAATGGCTTGGCGGTGAGATAACGGACAGCCCGATCGTCGGTGAGGATCACAGGAGCTCATTATTAGTCGGGGCGATGTATAAATTCTAAAAGACCAAAGACAAAAGACCATTATAGGGTTCAGGGTGTTTTAGAGTTTTTTAAGTAGAGCATGCCTGTTGAATGGATGGTGAGAAATTCTACCAAGTAGATCATCATGCCAACGCGGAAGATAAATTCAGCGTGTTGAGATCGATTATGAATTTACGGCGGCTGGTTAAATAGTGGTAAATAGAGGCCGAATCGGTTAGAATCCTGTGAATCTTTTTGTGAAGGGGCAAATAATGAAAAGGTGCATAATTATGATCACTTCTATAAGCTTAACGTTAGTGGCGGGTTGCACAGAGAAATCGGAGCCGCAAAAATTCGCAGAATTCGTTAAGAAGCATACATCGAAGGTGAGGCCTTTGAGTAAGAAGTCTCGGCTGGCTTACTGGGCGGCGAATACGACGGGCGAGGAAAAGTATTTCGAGCAGATGAAGGATTATCGTCTGAAGATAAGCGAGGTATACAGCAATGAGGAGAAGCTGGAATATCTTAAGGGGCTCAAAGAGTCGGCAGTTATAACGGATTCTGAACTGGCGCGTCATCTGGAGCTTCTTTATCTTGGGTATCTTGGCAGTAAAATACCTGATGATTTGCGAGAGCAGATGGCGGAGCTTGATGTTAAGATACGACACGCTTTTAATACTTACCGGGCGATGCTTGACGGTGAGAAGGTTACGATGAGCGATATCTATATTATTATGACCGATGAAGAAGATCTCGGTAAGCGAGAGCGGGCGTGGCGGGCGAGTAAACAAGTTGGGGCGGTGGTAGCGGAGGATCTTTTGTCATTGATACGGTTGCGGAATGAGGCGGCGAAGAAAGTCGGCTTTGATAATTTTCATACGATGAATATTGTGACAGGTGAGCAGGATGTCGCGGAGCTGGATGCGATATTTGCGGAGCTTGAAGAAAAGACAAGGGAGCCTTTTGCTAAGATGAAAGGTGAACTTGATAAGATACTGGCGAAGGGGTATGGGGTCGAGGTTAGTGATCTTAGGCCCTGGCATTATCATGATCCGTTCTTTCAGCGGACGCCTTTGGTGTTCGAGCTTGATCTGGATATTTATTATGAGGGCAGGGATGTTAAGGATCTGTCGGAAGAATATTACGCGGGGATAGGAATGGAGGTTGGTGATATTCTTAGCCGGAGCGACCTTTATGATAAAGAGGGGAAGAATCCGCATGCGTTTAGCTGTGATGTCGATCGCGAGGGTGATGTGAGGATTTTGTGTAATCTGCAGAATACAGAGCGGTGGATGGAGACGCAGCTGCATGAGCTTGGGCACGCGGCGTATAGTAAGTATCATGATATGGAGATGAGTTGGTCGTTCAGGCGGCCTGCCCATAGTTTTACGACCGAGGGGATAGCTATGTTCTTCGGGCGGATGAGCAGGAACGCAGCATGGATGGAAGAGATGCTGTCACTTTCGAAAGAAGATAGTAAGAAGGTCGGTAAGGTCAGTGACAAATATACAAGGTTTCAGCAGGTACTGTTCGCGAGGTGGGCTATGGTGATGTATAACTTCGAGAAGCAGCTTTATGTTAATCCTGAGCAGGACCTGGATAAGCTCTGGTGGGATATGGTTGAGAAGTATCAGTTTATGAATCGTCCTGAGCAGGGATGTGAGTCAGGGTGGGCGTCGAAGCTTCATTTTGTAGGGGCGCCTTGCTACTATCATAATTATCTGCTCGGTGAGCTGTTCGCGTCGCAGGTGCATTACTATGTCGCAGAGAATGTGCTGGGTGTTAACGCCGATGAGTCGATCAGCTATATCGGTGATGAGCGATTGGGTGAGTATCTGAAAGAAAAAGTGCTGGGGCCCGGTTGTCGGTATCACTGGAACGAGATGATCGAGCGTGCGACGGGTGAGAAGCTGAGCCCGAAATACTTTGTAAAGCAGTTCATCAAGTAATCACAAGTTAGGAGACAACCTAAATGATCTACCTGGTTACGATATTGGGCTATCTATTGCTGCTGACAGGTATCGGTGTGTATAAGACTCGGCAGGTTAAAACGCAGGCGGATTTTTCAGTTGCGGGCAGGACGCTGTCGCCGTGGGTATTGGTTTGTACAATGCTGGCGGTATGGATCGGTACGGGCTCGATAGTCGGTAACGCTGGTAAAACGTATGAGACGGGGTTGGCGGCGATGATACTTCCGCTGGGCAGTGTGATAGGTATGATTCTATTGACAAGGGTCGCGCCGAGGGCGAGAAATTATGAAGTTTATTCAGTGCCGGAAATAATCGGATCCCGGTACGGTCAAACATCGCGGCTGTTGGCAGTGGCGGCTCTTGTTATTTCGTATATGGTTATAGTTAGTTATCAGTTCAACTCGGGTGGGGCGGTGCTTAAGGTCATATTGACAGATGAAACAGGCAGGGAATTGATGTCAGAAAAAACAGCGACAATAATCGCGGCGTCGTTCATTATTTTGTACACGGTATTGGCGGGACTAATGAGTTTAGCATACGCGGATATTGTGACTGGTATAATAATTACGGTGTCGCTTGTTGTTGCACTTCCGTTTTTGCTTATCAAGGCAGGGGGCTGGAGCGGGATAGAAAGTAATTTTGCGGATACGGGCAGGCTGGAGCATGTGAAGTTCTGGGGGGTATATTCGAAAGTAGAGTTGATAAACTTTTTGCTGCCGGTATTCTTGTTGATAATGGGTGACGCTAATCAGTATCAGCGATTCTTTGCCAGCAAAAGTGCAAGGGGTGCCAAGCAGGCAGTGACGTTTATGATCGTGATGGTGCTTGTGATAGAGGGATTGATAATCTTCGAGGCGTGGATATGTTCAAGCTTGATGCCTAATGCCGAGCAAGGTAAGTATGTTTTGATATATGCGGCGAAGAATTATATGCCGATGGCGTTGGGATTATTGTTCTTAGTTACTATCGTAGGGATAATCATCTCAACAGCCGATTCATTTTTGCTTATTCCGTCAACGTGTGTGATACGCGATGTTTATCTTAAACATGTTAATCCTAACGCATCTGAAAAGAGAGTTCTATTTTGCAGCAGGCTGTTAGTAGTAGTGTTCGGGGTGATAGCTTATCTCGTTTCGTTGGCCTTCGCTAAATCTACTACTATATTTGAGAAGGCATTGTATGCCTATACGATATACGGTGCGGCAATTACGCCTTGTTTAGTCGCAGCGTTGTTCTGGAAGAGGGCAACCAAGCCTGGGGCAATAGCTTCAATTGTTTCGGGTACGTTGGTTACTTTAGCATGGGAAGAAATTATACGAGGTTTTCTGCCAGAATCGGTTAAAGGCCTGGACGCTGTACTTCCAGCGATAACGGTTTCGGTTGTTTGTCTTGTGGGAGTGAGCTTGCTTACGAATAACAAAGGTAGAGATTTGGAGAAAAATTAATGTTTTCAGCAGAGACATATATAAGTAGAAGGGCGGAGCTTAAGAGTCAAGTCGAGTCGGGGTTGGTGGTTCTCTTGGGTAACGAGGATTCGCCGTCCAATTATACAGATAATATTTACCCGTTCCGGCAAGACAGCAGTTTTTTATATTACTTTGGTATTGATAAGCCGGGCTTGGCGGCGGTGATCGATATCGATGGCGGCAGTGAGTATATATTCGGTGACGATTTAACGGTTGAGCAAATAGTGTGGACTGGACCGCAGCCTTTGTTGAGAGAGTTGGCTCTGCAGGTTGGGGTATCTGAGGCTCGAAATAGCGAAGAATTGAAAACTGTGGTTCAGGCAGCTATGAGTGCTGGCAGGAGTATTCATATATTACCGCAATACCGTACAGCTAATAAAATGAAACTTGGTGTTTTGTTAGGAATTCCAGCCGAGCAGGTTAATAGTAAGGTTTCGGAGGAATTGGTAAAAGCGGTTATCGCACAGCGGTCAATTAAAAGTGTTGAGGAGATCGAGCAAATAGAGCTTGCTTTAGAAGGCGCATATGAGATGGTGACGACGGCGATGCGGGTGACGCAGCCGGGGATGTATGAGCGAGAAGTGGCTGGGATTATCGAGGGTATAGCAGTTAAAAATAGCGGCAGGTTATCGTTTCCTGTGATATTTACAGTGCATGGTGAGACGTTGCATAATCTTGAATATAAAAATCTTATGAGGGAGGGAGATATTATAGTTTGCGATTGCGGTAGTGAAACGGAGCTTCATTATGCCAGTGACGTTACGAGGACAATACCGGTTAGCGGTAAGTTTACGGCGAGGCAGCAGGAGATATACTCGATAGTATTCGATTCGCAGAAAGTCGCTATCGAAGCGGTGCGGCCCGGTGTTGAGTTTCGAGACGTGCACAGGATAGCTTGTGTGGAATTGTTGAAAGGACTCAAAAGTTTGGGATTGGTCAAGGGCGATCCGGATGAAGGTGTCGCGGCTGGTGCTCATACTCTGTTCTTCCAGTGTGGACTCGGCCACATGATGGGGCTGGATGTTCACGATATGGAGGGGCTCGGCGAGGACTATGTAGGTTATACAGAGGATATTAAAAGGAATCCCGCATTCGGGTGGCGGTCGCTTAGACTGGCTAAGGCATTGGAACCTGGTTATGTAATTACAATCGAGCCGGGGATATACTTTATACCACAGCTTATCGAACGGTTCGAGGCAGAGAATAAGTTCACAGATTTTGTTGACTATTCAAAGGTTCGCGAATACATTGGATTCGGCGGCGTGAGAATAGAAGACGATTTTTTAGTGACAGAAGATGGTTGTCGCTTGTTAGGTAAGAAGATACCAGGGAGTATCGAGGAAGTTCACGGTATGTGTTCAGAGAAATAGTAATTTGACTTTATTAATTTATTTGCGCCGGAGGTAATTTATGGACAGCATAAAAATCAACCGAAACAACAAAGACAAACGTGGTTCTGCGATGATTATACTTATTGTAGTCATCGCGATAGGAACATTATTGTTCATACTTAAGAAGGCTGGAGCTTTTAAAAGCGGGCCTGGCGATCCTAATGCTGTCGGGATAATGCCGTGGGAAGAATGGGATGCTCGTGAAAAAATAGCAGAGGAAGCGATACAGGATGGGGCTAAAGAAGAAGATCTGGTAGCGAAGATTGATATTGAACCTTTGGAGATGAAGGTTAGTCTGAACTACCAGGAGACCGCAGAGCAGCGTGGTAAGATTCAATTAAATATTTCAAGTTTAGGTGTTATAGGTACCTGGACAGGTCAATATAAAAGCTCGACGGATAAGAATGTACAGATAGTTGGGGCCAGTGGTTTCGCGGGACAGTTCTATCCCGACCATACCTGTGATGAGAATGGTGATGAAGGTTCGGATAAGCATTACTTTTTATGTAAAGGTAAGTTTTGGACACAGGCAGATGGTAAGCATATTGTTACAAATGAAATGGGTGAATTGTATGTGAGAGGCTGGATAGGCAAAGACAAAGTGATCGTTGGAGAGTTCTATAAAAAAGGTGATGGTAAGAAATATCACAAGTATGAGTTTTCGGGTATAGCCAGGAAGCCAAAGCCGTTGTTCGATCTTTGATTTTATTGGCAATGTGGAATATTTTATGGTTAAGACAGAGAAACTGAACGTACGAACGCAGGGTAGTAACCATGTTGTTAATATTACTGATGAGGTCGCTGAAGCTATCTCTAAGAGCGGTATCACGGATGGTGTTGTTACGGTATTTAATGTTGGTTCGACGGCAGGAATAACGACGACAGAGTTCGAGCCTGGATTGGTTAATTATGATCTTGAGACTGCTTTCGAAAAGATAGCTCCAGCTAACGCGCGATATGAACATGAAGAGACATGGCACGATGATAACGGTCACGCTCATGTTCGAGCATCGCTTTTGGGGCCTTCTATGAGTGTGCCTATAGTTGACGGGCGGATGACTTTGGGGACTTGGCAGCAGATAGTATTGATCGATTTCGATACGCGGGCAAGGACGCGAACGGTAATTTGCCAAATAATTTCTTGATAGAAATTTCGAAAAGGATTTTTAATGAAGATAACGGCATTTAATGGATCGCCGCGAGGAGCCAGTAGTAATACTCAGGTAATGGTCAGGCCATTTGAAGTGAAGGCGCGACATCAGCGGTGGCGGGGCGATATTGAACCAGACTAATTTTCTGCTAAAGCCCTTAATCAATAAATACACGAAACTGGTTAAACGGGCAGGGAAAGAGGTTGCAGCTGATGGAGGTATCGGCGAAGAACTTCAAACACAACTGGAGCGGTCGATGCTTGGTGCGAGCCGGTATATCATGGCAGCAAATAAGATGATGGGCTCGATGGTAAATAAAGCTTAAGCAAGTTGCTGTGATGTTATTATAATAGAGTTATATCAGGTTTTGCGGTGTGTGAAAATGCGATTTGAGTGTAATTAACTGGGCGATACAGGACTCGAACCTGTGGCCTCACGGGTGTGATCCGTGCGCTCTAGCCAACTGAGCTAATCGCCCGAAAAGGGTATTAAAGCAAAAGCATCCGGCAGTTGTCAAGTCTTGGCTAAATGTTTGATTTTAGTGTTGATAGTGGCGGTTTTGTGGCGAGTGGGCAACGTCGGTGTTGACAAAAATAAACATGCCATAAGGCTACTCAAATTTAGCAGTTCAAGTGGCATTGAGAGGTTTTAGGCTTTTGGCATGTTTAAAAAATGCAACGCGCATTCATATTCGATACAGGTAATTCGTTTTGAGATATATTAATGAGCCTTATAAGTGTTAAGTCGGGCTGGATTTATAAGGCAAAAATAGACATTGATTTTAGCGGTTGAGTTTTGGGCGGAGTAGGGATTGATGGTATGGGGTTTGCACTTAATTATTCTCGATGGCTTCGGAGACGGTGTATCGATGCTACGACGTAAATGAGGGTGAATGTTGGGAGCAAATGAGGGTGCTTCCAGAAAGAGTGTGTGTGATGAAAGAATCAAGCCTTGAGAAGAAGCTCCAGGAGTTGGTGGCAGAATTTGGAGCCTGCAATGATCCGAAATTCAACAAATTGGCCCAGCTGGCCAAGCAGGCTCAGGACAGTCATAATAAACTGAAACAAAGCGTCGATAGTCTGCAGGAATCGCTGGATTATCTGCGTATCTGCATTAAATATCAAATTTTTGACCTCGAAGCGACCCGCAGGGAGAATAAATATCTGCGTAAATTGCTGGATGAGAGCGGAAAATCGTAGTTTTTCGTTCTGAGTTCTGCGAGTTGCGTACTGCGCGATCTATTTTTTTGATTTCAGCCATTCGTTGAGATTTTTGGCGAGGATCTCAACGTTCTGCTTTTCGAGAATATGGGCCTTGATCTGAGGGGGGATCTTCAGGTTATTCATGGCCTTTTCCACGCGTGCCCAGAGCTTTTTGCGCTTCTGCCGGGGTTCTGCCAGGTATAGCTCTGTGACCAGTTCAGAGAGCTTGGACAGCATGATGGAATCGAGGTTTGCATAGTAGTTCGAAATCACCTTCTGTTGATGGTTTGTCAGCGGTTTTTTTGTCATATCGGACCTTTGTAAATAATTTTTTGCTCGTATGTGAGTTTCTACGTGAAAATGGGCTGAAAATCAAGCTAACAGTATTATTAAAGGTGATTTTTGCTGGCTTTGCGAGCGTTCTTGGCTATAATTGCCCCAAATAAACAGGTAGTTGTTTTGCGCGCTAAAGGGAGTTTATGATGCGACAAAAAATTATGGTATTGGGGCTGCTGTCATTGCTGCTGAGTGTTAGCTGGGGTATCGACAGTTCATCTGCCCGAGTTTTTACGGGGCAGGACCTTCGTATGAGCGGCGATGAAGTTATCAGCTATGAGCTTGCTTCAGGTGAACATACTCTGGTATTTCAGAGCGGCTATTTGATGAGTATCGGAGCCAATAAATTCGAATCGAGCAAGGCGGTCGTATGGATCGAGACCAGGACGCTTGAGGCGCGAAGTTCTGTGTTAAGCGAGTATGTGGCGACGGTGTATCTCGAAGGTGATGTATCGATATCCAGGAGCGGGACGGCTAAGACTACCGAGATGGCAGAAAAAAGTCTCGAGGGCGGCGAGTCATTAGTGGTTCGCTTTGTTGTTACCGGCGAGATATTCATAACCGCAGAGAGCAAGCGCGTTGCTGATCCGCATAGGATGGAGCTTTATCGTGCTGCTCGTGAAAATGCCAAGAGTCTTGAGACGGGGCCGAAGTTTATAGTTCAGCAAGACGCATTAGTGCCTGAGCTGCCGAGTGAGGCTAAGCCTGAGCAGGAAATTATAACTGAAACGGGTAAGGTTGTAACCGATAAGCCGAAGGTAAAGGAGCCGGGGCTGGTCGAGAAGATATTAGGGCCGGAGAAGAAGGAAGTTAAAAAGCCTAAAGATGTAATTTCGATAGACTATCCGATTATATTCGCACCTGCAGGGCAGGATAAGGTTGCTTTTGAATCGAGCCCGGGCGTGGATGGTCAGAATGTGTGGACCATTCGTCACCGGTTCTATGTTTCTCAGAAGCAGGACGAGCAGGGCCGTCTGCTGGAATTACAGGCCGACAGTGCTGTTGTTTATTATTCCGGTGATAGCAAAAAGGATGAGGCATCTGCGGGTGATAGCCCGTTTGATAGAGCGAATATCAATATCAACGCAATCTATATAACTGGTGATGTTGTTATGACGGAGGGATTGAGGACGATAAGGGCGGATGAGCTTTATTACGATTTTCGTCAGAAAAAAGCAATCGCTATCAACGCGGTAATGCGTAATTATGATTCGGGCAGGGGAGTTCCGGTATATATAAGGGCTGGCAGGTTACGTCAGCTGGCGGAGAATAAGTTCTCGGCAGAGAATGTGACTTTGACGACGAGTGAGTTTTATGTCCCTCAGATATCAGCGACGGCCTCGAGTATTATTATTACCGATACGACGACAGTCGATGAGCAGATAGGCGAGCTGTCGGACGCAAGCTATGACGCCGAGATGAAAGATGTTCAGGCGAAGATTGGCGATATGACCTTTTTACGTTTGCCTGTTCTAAGGGGTAACTTACAGCAGCCTGACGCACCATTGAAGAGTGTGCGTGCAGGCTATGACGGAACCTGGGGGGCGTCGTTTGAGAGCCGCTGGTTTATGTCAAGGATGTTTGGCTTTAAGGAGCCGGCTGGTGTTGAGAGCGATCTGCTGCTTGATTTCTACAGCAAGCGTGGTGTCGGGGCTGGGGCCGAGATCGAATATGTTAAGGAAGACCGCTTCGGTTTTATGAAGGCTTATTTGATCGACGATCATGGACAAGACAGGCTCGGCAGGAATACGACACGAAAAGACATTAAAACTCCGCGTGATCTTCGAGGCAGGTTCGCCTGGAAGCACAGGCATTTCCTCGAAGACGGCTGGCAGTTGACTCTTGGGGTGGATTATTCTTTGGACGAGAACTTTATCGAGCAGTATTACCGCAATGAATTCAACCTGGATGATCGAGAGACATACGCACATCTGAAAAAATCGTGGGATAACTGGGCGTTCAGTATTTTGGCTAAGGGCAGGCTGAACGACTTTTACGAGGAACTGGAAGAGTTGCCAAGTGCGGAACTGCACTGGACGGGTCAGTCATTATTCGATGATGTGTTCACACTTTACAGCGATACGTATGTAGGTCATATGCGACAGCGGATAGGTAACGATCATATAATCGCTATTACCCAGAAGGACTTTACGTTCATGTCGCATCGGACCGAGATCGATCTGCCGATCAATGCGGCGCCATTTAAGATAGTCCCTTACGCTGCAGCTACTGTTGGTTATGACGACCGCAGCGGTTTCGAGCGTAACGCGGTCAACGGCATGGGTTCAACCATGAGAGGCGGCAATGAGGCTTGGATAGGCGAGGCTGGTGTTCGGGTGAATACCAGGTTTTGGAAGGTTTATCCGAAGGTCAAGTCGCGTCTTTGGGATTTGAACCAGTTAAGGCACATAATCGAGCCTCATGTTACAGCGGTTGCTTTCGAAGAGAGCGACCTGAATGTTCGTCAGCATGATATGCTGAACTTCGGAGTGAGTCAGCGTTTGCAGACGAAGCGTGGGCCGGAGGGTGAAAAGCGTACTGTTGACTGGATGCGTCTGGATCT
Organism: Sedimentisphaerales bacterium; assembly: GCA_028282745.1. Classification (GTDB taxonomy): domain Bacteria; phylum Planctomycetota; class Phycisphaerae; order Sedimentisphaerales; family Anaerobacaceae; genus JANQHJ01. The sequence continues at coordinate 15,650 of JANQHJ010000041.1, forward strand.
GGAGGCGACCTTTGTTAATAATAATGAGAAACCGACTAACACTTGGCCTGGGCCGGATCGGTTTATCTGGAACAACCCGATGACACCATTGTGTGTGCTTTCGGCACCGGAGATATTTAATGGCGATTTGGTTGGCGGATTACCGACGTATGAGACCTACGGGCCGGTGAGAGATTATATCGGCGGTAATTATATCTGGCGGGTCAGCGATACGACGGCGATTCTTAGTGATGCTTATTATGACCTACGAAGCGGCTATTTCAATCAGGTTAATTTAGGCTTTTCTCGTTTGGTATGGCCTAACATGAGCTACTATGTCGGCAGCAGATATTCCAAGCGTGTAGCGGTACTCGGTGAGGAAGGCACTAGTACATTTAATTTTTCAATGACGTATATTCTTGACCCTCGCTATACGATAGTAGTTGGCCAGGAATTCGATTTTGATTACGGCGCGAATGTTCGAAGCGATATCAGCTTGATAAGGACCTATCATCGTATTAAATGGGCTATAACCTATAGTGCGGATCAGTCGCTTGATACTCAGGCTATAATGTTCAGTATCTGGCCTGTCGGTGTGCCGGAACTGGCGGTCGGTCATAGAAGGCTGTCTAAAATGAAGACGACGCCGGAATATTAAAAGAGAAGTCAGGAGCCAGGATTCAGAATTCAAAAGTAAAGGTTGCCGTGCCGGCAGCCTCTAAATAGAGTGAACTAATTGGGTAAGTAACGAGTATTATTAATAGTCAGTTTTTAGTAAAGGAGTTTTTAATGGCGTTAGTTGACACGAAGAAAATGTTTGAAATGGCTTACAAGAACGGCTATGCGATCGGTGCGTTCAATGTAAATAATATGGAGATCACGCAGGGCATCGTCGGCGCGATAGCCGAAGAGAAGGCCCCGCTTATTCTTCAGATATCCAGAGGCGCAAGGGATTATGCTGATATGGAATGGCTGATGGCGATGATCAAGACAGCAGTGAAGCAGAATCCTGATATCCCGATCGCAGTACATCTTGATCATGGCGATACATTCGAGTCATGTGAAAGATTCCTCAATGAGGGCGGCACGAGTGTTATGATCGACGGTTCTCACCTTGATTATGAAGAGAACGTAAGGCTGACCAAAGAGGTCGTCGATATGGCTCATGCCAAGGGCTCCCCGGTCGAGGCAGAGCTTGGCCAGCTTGGCGGTATCGAAGAAGATGTAGTCGGTGTCGAAGATGTATCGGCTCACCTTACCGATCCTGAGCAGGCGGTAGATTTCATTACAAGAACCGGCTGTGATTCACTGGCATGTGCTATCGGTACAAGCCACGGCGCTTATAAGTTTAAGACCGAGCCTAAGCTGGCGTTCGATATTCTTGAAAAGATCGCCGAAAAAATGCCCGGTTATCCGCTGGTAATGCACGGCTCAAGCAGCGTTCTTAAAGAGTTCAAAGATCTTATCAATAAGTACGGTGGGAATATGCCGGATGCAATGGGTGTGCCGGAGAGCGCGATCACCGAGGCATCAAAGATGGCGGTATGTAAAGTTAATATCGATACCGACCTTCGTATGGCATTGACGGCCAAGATCAGAGAAGTATTCTGCGAGAAGCCGGCAGAGTTCGATCCTCGTAAATACTTAGGCCCAGGCAGAGAAGCTATCAAGGCTATGGTCAAGCATAAGCTGCAGGTACTTGGCTGTTCCGGAAAAGCGGACGAATGTAAGTAAAAAGAATCTGTTTTGGGAGCGTTTGAGTTATTTATCAAACTTTTTACAGGACGTTTTAAAACAGATCGATTTTGCCCATAGAAAAAACCGAAGATTGTACAATAGAGGGTGATAAAAGTCGCCCTCTATTCAATCTTCTTCGTTACAGGGGCAGGGCATGACCAACATGAGAGAAACAATGAAAAGAGATATTAATAGCGGTAGAGTTTTATCAGCACAATTACCTTTCAGATACATTATTTTGTTAGTATTTGCAGGGCTTGTTGTGAGCTGTTTTGGGCTGGTGGAAAAAACAGCGACTCAAAAGGTCAAGCCGTTACAGGAGGCTTACAATCTTGTCTATGAAGGCAAGTTTAGTTCCGTTGAGGAAATGGGATCAGCGTGCCCGGATAAGGCCCAGGAGCTTTCGGCAGTACTTGGTATAGCGAAGGAATATAAACGTATCGAGCAGGTACGGAAGGAATCGAAGCAAAAAAGCTATCAAGAGAAATGGGAAAAGATAAACGCCCTTCGCTGGGGTGCGGATGTTAACGATACGAATGAGGTTAACGAGCCGAGTAAAATTTTCAGTATCGCCGCGGATATTCTTGATCTTGCAGATGAAAACCAGAGGAAGGAAGTTTTGAACCTTTCTATCGTTCAGGAGGCCATAGATAAAGCTAAAAAAGAGGCTGCAGATTATGAGTCCGAAAGCAAATGGGCGGATGCTTACATTAGCTGCTATTACTGGCTTGATCAGTTATATAAAGACAATAATGACATCGAAGAATATTCTGATAACCTGATCGACAAGGCTGGAGTGGTTGGTGTTTTTGCGGATAGTCCTTGTGAGACCAGGGAGCAGCGTTTTGAAAAGGTCGAAAGCTCGATGTTCAAACGTGCTATCGAGGTGATCGATACGACTTATGTTAATCCGAAGTATATCAACTACAGCCAGATGGCATTGGAGGCTATCGAGCGAAGCAAGCTTTTGACTACTGTTATCCGTGATTCATATGAACAGATCAAAGAATCTCAGGAAGAAAATGGTGATGATAACCAGCAAGCACTGATCAAACCCGGGGATGAGAGTGTTAAAGCCTGGTTTACGGCTCTTGATTCTATCAAGGCTGATATTGAGCAGGGAGATACACCGGTCAGCAGGGACAGATTCCTCGATATATTCGAGCAGATACTGCTTTTAAATTCGACGACAGTAATGCTGCCCAAAAATATTTTGATCGATCAGATATCGATAGCGACGTTGTCTTTGCTTGATCCGCATACGATACTTGTTTGGCCGCAGAATGTGGACGACTTTAAGAAAAGCCTTATGGGTGAATTCGCCGGTATTGGTGTTTTGATTTCGAAGGAGAGCGGCTTTTTAACAGCAGCGAGCTTGTTGCCGGATACGCCGGCTTATACAAGCGGCCTGGACGCGGGTGATATTATCGAGGCGGTTGACGGAGTCGAGACCAAGGATATGCCTATCAACTGTGCGGTTAAAAGGATAACCGGGCCGGCTGGTACCGATGTTACACTGACGGTAAGAACGCCTGGTAAGGACGAGCCAAGAGATATTGTTATTACGCGGGCGAAGATAGTTGTTAAGACAGTTCGCGGGTGGCAGAGGACTTCGGAAGCTCAGTGGCGGTATATGGTCGATGAAGAGAATAAAATAGGCTATGTGAAGATAACTGGTTTTTCGGATGCTACTGCCAGTGACTTTGAGAGGGCTCTCAAGCAGCTTGAAGGTAAGGGGATGAGAGGACTGATACTCGATCTGCGTTCTAATCCGGGCGGGCTTCTCGAGAGCGCGGTGGCTATAACAGATATGTTCATCAGAAAAGGCTTGATAGTACGCACGCAGCCGAGGTGGGGTATTCCGGATTATAAACATGCACGCAGCCTTGGTACACATCCGGATTATCCACTGGTGGTGTTGGTCAACAGTGTAAGCGCGAGTGCATCTGAGATTGTTTCGGGTGCGTTGCAGGATCCGAAGCATAATCGTGCTATTATCGTAGGTGATCAGACACATGGCAAGGGCAGCGTTCAAACTATAACGTATCGGCCGGGCGGCGGGGCACAATTGAAATATACAATGGCTTATTATCATCTGCCTTCGGGGCAGCGTGTTAACAGCCGTACCGATATGGAGAAAGAAGGCAGAACCGACTGGGGGATTAAGCCTGACATAGAGGTTAAATTGACCAGAGATGAGCTTATTAAACTTAGCGGTTTGCAGAGAGATAACGAGATATTGGCAAAAGCGGGACATGACATTGAGGCTGATCCGATCAAAAGGCATTCACTGCGGGAGACACTCAAGGCCGATCCGCAATTATCAGTTGCACTTCTTGTGGCCAAGACTAAACTGTTAGAGAAAGGCCGTGCTCTGGTTTCGGCAAAATAAATTTAATGGATTGAACGTTAAGAAGGGATTTTTATCGCAGTGCAGGAAGAAAAATCAAATAAATTCGAAGAGCAACGGCAACAAAAATTAGAGCAAATCCGCGAACTCGGTGTCGATCCTTACGGTCAAAGATACGATGGTAACAAATCAGCAGAGAGTATCAAGGCAAGATTCAAAGCTGAAAGTACCCAAGGTGATGATGACAATTCACAAACGGCATGTTGTGCCGGGCGTATCGTATTGCTGAGAGATATCGGCAAACTCATCTTTATTACACTTCGTGACTGGACGGGTACGATCCAGATCGGGCTAAGTAAAAAATTGCTTAGTGAGCAGTGGGATTTTCTTAAGCTGCTGGAACTTGGCGATGTAATCGGAGCGTCGGGACAGCTTGGAAAGACCCGAACGGGTGAGATAACTATCTGGGCCGATGATGTCAGGATGCTGAGCAAATCGCTGCTTCAGCCGCCGGAAAAGTTTCATGGTCTGGCTGATGTTGATATGAGGTACCGACAGAGGTATGTTGATCTTTGGGCGAATCCGGAAGTCATGGAGTTGTTCAAGAAACGAAGCGCCATCATATCGAGTATCAGGAACTTTTTAACCGAGCGAGAATTCGTTGAGGTTGAGACACCGATGATGCAGTCAATAGCAGGCGGCGCTGCTGCGAAGCCTTTTATAACTCATCACAATAGTCTCGATATGGACCTTTATCTTCGTATCGCGCCGGAGCTTTATTTAAAGCGTCTTTTAGTTGGCGGGATGGAGAAGGTTTTCGAGATCAATCGAAACTTCCGTAATGAGGGTTTAAGCAGGCGGCATAATCCTGAGTTTACGATGATGGAAGTTTATCAGTCGTACGCGAACTATGAAGTAATGATGGACTTGACAGAGTCGCTAATAACTTCGCTGGCCGAGAAATACTGTGAAAGTACGACGCTTGAGTTCGAGGGGATGACGATCGATATAAGCGGGCCTTGGCGAAGGGCCAGTTACGCGGAGCTTTTGAAAGAGCACAGCGGTTGTGACATCAATGATATAGCCGCGATAAGGGCAAAGGCCCGTGAGCTGGGGATGGAAGAGGCTGGTATGGCTGATGCTGTGGTGGTCAACGAGGTGTTTGAGGCTACCGTTGAGCAGAGCCTTATCAATCCGACGTTCGTGATAGATTACCCGGCAGTGCTTTGCCCGCTTACCAAGCAAAAGAAAGATAATCCTCAGTTTGCCGAGCGGTTCGAGCTGTTTATTCGTAAAATGGAGCTGGCTAACGCTTATACCGAGCTGAACGACCCGGCTGTGCAGGAAGAGAATTTCCGTATCCAGCTTAAGGGACAGCAAGATTCGATGGCGACGATGGATCATGATTTTGTGACGGCTTTGAAATACGCGATGCCGCCGGCAGGTGGATTGGGTATTGGCATTGACAGGCTTATCATGATCCTGACCGGGGCTGGTAGTATTCGTGACGTTATCCTGTTCCCGCAGCTGAAGAATGCAGGCAGTTAAATCCTAAATTCTAATATCTAAATTCTAAACAAATATTAATGTTCAAAACACAAATGTTTTAAATGTTTTGAGCATTGGAAATTGGAGTTTGAGATTTGTTTAGAATTTAGTATTTAGTATTTAGTACTTGGGACTTCAATTTATGTTGAAAATATTCCTTTGGCTTCGTTATCTTCGCAAGCGTAAGCTGGTATTTTTGAGCATAGCAGCGGTTGCTCTTATTGTAATGCTGATGATCGTCACGGACAGTATCTTCAAGGGCTATCTCAAGGGGATGGAGCAAGTCACTGTTACTGATATAGTTGGTGACGTATTTATAAGGCCTTATGGCAAGCAGAGCGATAAAGACCATATCTTTCTTGAGAGGCTCGAATCATATCCACAAATAGAAGCAGCGGCGCCTTTTTATTATGGTAAGGGGCTGTTGTATGTTCAGGGCGGCTATGTAAGAGAAGTCCTTGTTTACGGGCTCGATACCGAGTATGAAAAGGATTTCGCGGATTGGTACAGTAAACTGCTTGATCAAAATGATCCATGTCAGGGGCTTGAGTTTTCTATCAAAGATTCCAAAAAAGCAGAAACGTGGTTAGGTATTAATGTTGTCTGTGAGCCGGATGAAGAGACGGATGAGTATGACTTCGATAAGGCGAGAGAGTATATTGGTAAAAATACTGTGCTTATGACTATGGGGTACGGCAGTAAAAGGCGGACGAAGAAGCTCTCTGTTCGTGATGTTGTATTCAGTAAGAGTCTTTTCGGAGACAATACGGTATTCATACCGCTGAACACGGCGATGGAGATCGAATACGGCCCGGACAGTGATATAGCAAAAAGGCCGAATCTTGTTAAAGTCAAACTAAACAGTAAGGCTAACCTAGAGCCTGTTTTTGGTTTTATCCGTGAGACATGGCGGAATTTTTCTTTAAACGAATTGGGGTATGATAAAAAAGAGGTTCCGGGGATATCGATTAGCCTTTCAGAGGATATGGGTGGTGGATTTTTAGAGGATCTCCAGAAACAGATGCAAACTGTGCTTTTAGTGTTTGGGGTGATCTGCTCGGTGTCGGTTATATTGATGTTCTGTATTTTCTATATGATAGTTATGACAAAGCAGAAGGATATCGCGATAATTAAAAGCTGCGGGGCGTCGAGTTTTTCGGCTGCGTGGATATTTCTCGGTTTCGGAGCTGTCGTTGGGATAATTGGTTCGGCGATCGGAGTTGTACTTGGAGTTATTATAACCAAGAATGTGAATGTGCTCGAAAGCTGGGTGCGGATGATATTCGGGATAAAGCTGTGGCGGACGAGTGCGTTCGGTATGGCAGAGATACCGCATCAGATTAACTGGGCAAGCATTCACTGGTGGATATTAGCGGCTATGGCTGGTTGCATATTAGGCGTTTTGATACCTTCGATAATCGCGGCACGGACAAAGCCGGTCAAGATACTTCGTTACGAATAGGGATTTTATCTTGTATAAGTTCAAGCTTGCACTTAGATATTTGCTGAGACGAAAGATAAGCTATTTCGCTATAGCGGCAGTGGCTCTATGTGTGTTTGTTGTTTTTATAGTAATAACTATAGTCGCCGGGATAACGGTCAATTTCAAGGGTAAGGTTTATAATTCAATCGGAGATTGTGTGATTCATACCAAATCATTGGTAGGCTTTGGTCATTATGAGGAATTCATCGAGCAGTTGCAGAATGAGCCTTATGTTTATGCTGCGGCGCCTTTAGTTAAAAACTACGCGATGGTGTCCGTTGATCAGGAGACTAAGGAGATAGCTGGCATTGAGCCGGTGTCATTTAGTAAAGTAACAGGGTTCGCGGACTGGATAGAGTATCACAAGGGGGATGTCGGGAATGTATTTCAGCCTACTTATGATGTGAATCTTCCGGGTTGTGTGCCGGGTATCGGCTGTTATTTCAGAAGGAATGAAGACGGTGGATATGATACGCCTGAGCAATTAAGGCAGATAGCTCTGGAATTCAACTGCATTCCATTAAACGCTAAGGGGGCGATGTCGAGATTGGGCGCCGGTGATTTTAGCAGTAAGACATTTTATTACAGCGACCATTTTCGGGCTGGATATAGTTTAGATTGGAAGCGAATATTTTTACCGCTTGAAGAGGCTCAACTGCTTTGCGGGATGGGCGGGCCTGATAAGAGGGTGACCCATATTCATATTAAATTTAACGAAGGAATAGGGCTCGAAGAGGGGACATCAAAAGTAAAAGAGATCTGGGGTAAATATTTAGAGCAGAAAAAAGGCGTGATTAATTATAAGCTGCTTGAGAATGTTCAGGTGGACAGCTGGAAGAATTTCAGTAAAGCTGTTGTCGCGATGGCGGAGACACAGCAGACAATGATAATAATATGCTTTTTCCTGATAGGGATAATCACAGCGTTCATTGTGCTGGTCGTGTTCTATATGGTGGTCAGTCATAAGAGCAAAGATATCGGGATATTGAAAAGCGTGGGCGCTGGACAGGTAAGTATTTTGTCGCTGTTTTTGAGCTTTGGATTTATGATAGGAGTGCTGGGCTCTGCTATAGGTGCTTTGATAGGATGGCCGTTTATTGTTTATATCAATGAGATATTTGACTTTTTTAATATTCAGTTGTGGGACAAGCGGTACAGCTCGATACTCGTTGTTCCGAACGAGATCGATCCGAAGGTTTTGAGCGTGATAATAATTTCCGCGATAGGCGCATGTCTGCTCGGTGCGTTACTGCCGAGCTGGCGTGCGGCGAGGATGAAGTGTGTTGATACACTACAGGTGACACAATTATGAGTGATACAAATACGATACTAAAGGCAGAAGGTGTTTTTAAGTCTTACCGGATGGGGCAATCCGATGTTAAGGTTCTAAAGGGCGCGAATCTCTCGATTGAGCAAGGCCAGTTTGTCGGAATTATCGGCGCATCGGGCAGCGGTAAGAGTACGCTGCTGCATATTCTTGGAGCTTTGGACAGGCCTGACAGCGGTATTGTGAGCTATAAGGAGCGTGATCTCAATAGAGAGAGTACAGGCCGATTGAATAGATTTCGTAATGAAACCATCGGATTTGTGTTTCAGTTTTATCACCTTCTTGACGAATTAAACGTACTGGAAAATGTGCTTCTACCGAAAATGGCGGGGTGCAGTGCGTTCGGTTGGCTGGTTTGCCGGTCAGCTGCGAAAAAGCGTGCGAAAGGGCTTTTAGAGGAGTTCGGGCTCGGTGAGCGGATCGGTCATAAGCCTTATCAGCTTTCCGGCGGTGAGCGGCAGCGGGTGGCAATAGCGCGGGCGTTGATGAATGAGCCGGAGGTACTGCTGGCGGACGAGCCGACAGGAAACCTTGACTCTGAGACGGGAAATGGTATCTTAGAAGTCCTGCGTCGCCTGCATGACACGGGCCAGACAGTAGTTATGGTAACTCATGACGACAAAGTGGCCGAGTGGGCGGGGCGAGTTATAAAGTTGGTAGATGGAATGGTAGAAGAGCAAGCATGGACGTAAACAGCGTGGGCAGAGGTTGTTCTGCCTTGTTTTGGATCAGCTGGAGATTTCGATGAGTTTGAAAATTTGGCTAAATGGCGCGTTAGTTGATGAAGCGGACGCAAAGGTAAGTGTTTTCGACCACGGTTTGTTATACGGAGATGGTGTGTTCGAAGGTATCCGTGTGTATGACGCCAAAATATTCGAATGTCAGGCTCATGTCGATCGTCTTTATGAGTCGGCAAAGGGGATTCGGCTTGTAATCAAAATGAGCAAGGAAGAACTCATCAGCGCAATGGAAGAGACGGTCAAGGCTAATGGGATCGAAAATGGTTATATCCGACTTCTCGTTACGCGTGGTGTTGGGACACTTGGGTTGAATCCATTTATATGTAAGAACAGCTGCGTGTTTATTATAGCGGACAATATCCAGCTTTACCCGGAAGAGCTGTACGAGACAGGTATGAAGATAATCAGTGCCGTTACGGTCAGGAACCATCCTTTGGCGGTTCCTCCACAGATAAAGAGCTTGAATTATCTAAATAATATTCTCGCGAAGATCGAGGCTCTGGATAACGATGTTCCGGAAGCGATAATGTATAATCACATGGGTTTCGTAGCTGAGGCTACCGGCGACAATGTTTTCATCGTCAAAAAGGGCATCGTCTATACGCCTCCTGTCGAGGCAGGTTCGCTCGGAGGTATTACCCGCAGCGTTGTTATCGAACTTGCCAAGAAAGAGAACATTGAGGTCATCGAAAAGAACCTGACGAGATTCGATCTATATTCTGCGGACGAATTTTTCCTGACAGGTACGGCGGCAGAAGTTATCGGTATCGTAGAGATAGACGGCAGGGAAATCGGCGAGGGCAAGCCCGGGCCGATCACGAAACTGCTGCGTAAAAAATTCTTTGACTACGCTCATAGTTAGAAGCGGATCGTGATCGAATCATTTTCAATTATCAAAGAGCAGCTTGAAGCTATAAGCGAATTAATTCGTCAGCAGCTATACAATAGTTCTCTATCTAAAGAGATGTCCGGTTTGCTGGACCATATCCGTGGTGTGGGCGGAAAGATGCTTCGGCCTGGACTGGTTCTGCTTTCAGGGCTGAGTTGTGGTGAACTTGTTGATGAGCATATTAAAGTGGCTGGCGTATTCGAGATGATCCATGACGCGACGCTTCTGCACGACGACGTTATCGATGAATCACAAAAGAGGCGCGGGGTTGATACTATTAATCATCTGCATGGTAACGAGTCGGCGGTGCTGCTGGGTGATTTTCTCTTAAGTAAGGTTTTTTCTTTATCGGCTGAACTCAACCCACATACCGCTAAGATTATAGCTGGTGCTGCTGCTGCGACTTGTCAAGGTGAACTGGATCAGAATATCCAAAAGAGCAACTGGCAGATAGATGAGCAGGAATATATTGGTATTGTGAGTAATAAAACAGCGTCTCTTTTTAGGTGCTGTTGTTTGCTGGGGGCCGCTCTGGCTGGGGCGGATGGTGAAGAGTCCGAAGCTTTTGCGGAATTTGGGACGAATTTTGGGATAGCATTTCAAATAGCTGACGATGTGCGCGATATTACCCGGGACCAAAAGCAGGAAGGTAAGAGTACGGGCCTGGATATTGAGGGTGCCAAGCCGACTTTGCCGGTGATATATCTACTGGCTAATACTGAGGATATGGCAAAACAAGAGCTGTTAGAGCTGCTAAACGCCGGTTTGGAACAGCGGGAAAAAATAAAGGCTGTGCTCGAGGTAAATGGAGCGATCGAGTATTCACGGGAGAAAGTTCACGAATATATTGACAAGGCAATTACAGAGATAGCTGATATACCTGAGAGTGAGGCTAAAGCATCTCTTATCAAAACAGCGGAATTTGTAGCCGATAGTTGCCGTTGACACAAACAAATAAGTATGGTTGAGGGGCCAATCGGTTATAATAAAAGGCTATGGCTGGCAAGGAGCACAATTCGCTATTTGGGAAGATCGAGCAGAAGAATCTTGATTCGGTTGCGCCGCTTGCGGTTCGGATGCGACCGAGGGGTCTGGATGATTTTGTCGGACAGGGGCATTTTATTGGGCAGGGCAAGCTGTTAAGGCGTATGCTGGATGCGGACAGGCTCAGCAGCTTGATATTTTACGGTCCGCCCGGCTGTGGCAAGACGACGCTGGCAATGCTTATCGCGAATCATACCAAGGCAAAGTTCCATTACCTAAGCGCACCTGCGGCGACGGTGAAAGATATTCGTGAGATAATCGCGGCGGCGAAAGACCGGCTGGCGACAGCGGGGCCGAGGACTGTATTGTTTATTGATGAGATACACAGGTTCAGTAAGGCGCAGCAGGATGTTCTGCTGGATGATGTGGAATCGGGGATTTTGATACTGATAGGTGCGACTACGGAGAATCCGTTCTTCTCGGTGAACTCGCCGCTTATAAGTAGAAGTACGGTATTTCGGTTCGAGCGACTTAATGATGAGGATATAGTTATACTACTTCGAAGAGCTTTGAATGATAAAGAGCAGGGGCTTGGTAAGTATGAGGTCAAGGCTGATGAAAAGGCTTTGAAATATTTAGCTGTGATGAGTGACGGTGACGCGAGAAGGGCACTGACAGGGCTTGAAATCGGGGTGCTTTCCCAGGTGGCTGGTGATAAGAGCAAAAGTAAGGCGGTTTTTGATCTTGAAGTTGCCAAGGAATCGATCCAGCAAAAGGCGATTCAGTATGACGGTAGCGATGATACCCATTATGACCTGGCGAGTGCATTTCAAAAGAGTATGCGGGGCAGCGATCCTGACGCGACCGTTTACTGGCTGGCGAGAATGCTGGCTGGGGGCGAGAATCCGAGGTTTATAGCGCGTAGGATAGCAATTTGTGCCGCTGAGGACGTTGGAAACGCCGATCCAATGGCAACTGTACTGGCAGCGGCTGCGGTGCAAATCTCGGAGTTTGTGGGGCTTCCGGAGGCCCAGCTGCCATTGGCACAGGCGGCGATATATGTGGCATGTGCGCCGAAATCGAACGCCTCGACCAAGGCGATATCGAAGGCGGTGGCGGATGTCAAGAGTCAGCCGACGGCGGCAGTGCCGGTGCACTTGAAAGACAGCCATTATGCGGCGGCTAAGAAGATGGGATTCGGGGTTGATTACAAGTATCCTCATAGTTTTAAGGGGGGATTTGTGGTGCAGGAGTATTTACCTGAGTCAATTCGTAAAAAATATTACAGTCCAACGGCCCGAGGGTACGAAAAAAATATTAGCGGGTATTTACAAACCCTCCAAAGCCTGATACAAAATAACCAGCTTGACGAACCAATAGAGAAAGAAGATTAAATGGACAAGGTGCAATTTCGTCAGCATTTTCGCCGAGTGCTTCTTGGGATGGATCCCAAACAGAGAGCCGAAAAGAGTCGGCTTATTTGTGAGAGGGTCATCGCCAGTGAGGCATTTCGCGACGCTGAGGTGGTGATGTGTTATTTGTCGCTGCCGTATGAGGTTGATACGGCGGAGATGATACTCAAAGCCTGGCAGATGGGCAAGAGCGTGGCGGTGCCGAAGATATCGTGGCAGCAGCGTCATATGATACCGGTCGAGATCAAAACGCTTGAGACGGGCTTTTCGACAGAGATCGGCGGGCTAAGGAATCCGACGCAGGGTACGCCGGTGCCGTTCGACCAGATTGATCTTGTTGTGACGCCGGGTATGGGGTTCGACGAGTGCGGTAACAGGCTTGGCAAGGGCGGGTCGTATTATGACCGGTTCTTTAAGACTAAAGGGCTCGAAGCAGTCAAGTGCGGCTTTGCTTTTTCAGAGCAGATGGTCGAAGAGGTGCCGACGGAAGACTGGGATGTGCCGCTGGATATGATAGTTACCGAAGAGGCAGTAATAAATTGTAATATTGAACAAAGCCAATAAGAAAAGGATTTCAGGATGGCGCGTTATCCATCAAGGACATATATCAGCCCTCGAACAAGGCTCGTTCGCCGGTTGTATTTTGCAGTAGCTGTGTTAGTGATAGTGGTGGTTTCAGTTTTTGGGCTTATTGCTCTTTCCGATAAAGAGCCGGAAGATTCGGTTGAAGTAACCAAAAAAGAACCGCCGAAGCCAGAGGTCACTCCAGAACCGCAACCGCAACCAAAGCCAGTAATTCGTTATCAGGTGCCGTTGAAATTGGACCCGCCTGTTGAAAAGCCTAGGCCGGTACCTGTAAAAGCCGAGCCGATCAAAATTGAACCTGTGAAAGTCGAATCGGCCAAGGCAGAGCCTGTTAAAATCGAGCCGCAACCGGTTGGTAAAGATCCGCTGAGCGAAAGCTATACCAAGGCGGGAGCTGTGATCAAGGAAGCCAAAGCTTTGATAAAGAAGAACGAGGTCATCAAAGCTCGCGAGATGCTGAATGAGCTTCTGGGTGAGAAGATAACCAAGGAGCAGCGGGCCTTTATTAAGAAGCAGCTTTCGTTGTTGGCGGATATCTGGCTTTTCAGTGGCAGGGTTTATCCAAATGATAATCTTGTTGCAAAATACAAGGTTCTACCGGGGCAGTATCTTTCAGATATCGGGCTCAATAACAGAACACCGTGGGAAATATTAGTAAAGATAAACGACAATGTTACTAGGCCTGAATATTTAAAGGCCGGCCAGACGATCAAAGTAATCAAGGGGCCTTTCCACGCTAAGGTATATCGCAAAAGCTTTAGAATGGACCTTTATTTGCAAGGAACGTTTGTGAGGAGCTTTCCGATAGGTATTGGCAAGTACGGTAAAGAGACACCGACCGGCATGTGGATAGTTGAGTCTGGCGGCAAAATGATAAAGCCGAGTTGGTATGATGAGGAATCACAGAAAACTTATGATGCTACTGATCCGGACTATCCGCTTGGTTCACGGTGGATCGGGCTGGAAGGTAAGACGGGTGAGACTATAGGCAGAACCGGTTTTGCGATCCATGGTACTAAGGATCCCAATGAGATCGGCAAAGCGGCATCACGCGGTTGTATTCGGCTTTATAACGGCGATGTCATATTAGTTTATGACCTGATGATGCCGAACGAATCGAAAGTAGTAGTACAGGATTAAATAGAAAATTTTGACCATCGGAGGGTCAAAGAATTGCGTAGCCGACGGTACAAACTCTGGGCGGGGGTTGCTTCTGTAATATTTCATGTTGTGGTACTTTCTGTGTTGGCGGTGACGGACTTTTTCCCGGGCGAGTCGGTTGACGCCCAGTCTGCGAAAGCCCGGATCCACGCAGCAGCGATAAATAATTTTCTT
>JANQHJ010000087.1 GCA_028282745.1 Sedimentisphaerales bacterium
ATCCTCTCCAATCCAGTCGTTATAATAATGCCCCCAAGTATCCGAGCCAAATAATATTTCTCCGCTGCCAGCTTCGACTCCCATAGAGATACCAGCTGCTATACAAATAATCACTAAGACCGCGAGAAGGCCTTCGAGCAGCATCGAGCCGTAGCCGACAAAAAGTGCGTCGGGCTCCCTGGAAAGCTGCTTGGGACTGGTGCCGGAAGCAACAAGTGAATGGAAACCGCTAACGGCTCCGCAGGCGATAGTAATAAATAAGAACGGGTACAACGGCGGGGCACCTTTAGGCGCGGTGTCAACAACAGGGGCGACTATTTCGATGCTTTCTTTAAATGCCGAAGCAGTGATGCCTAATATAAGAAGTGCCATCATTATGAAAAGCTGCCATGCGTTAATGTAATCACGCGGTTGCAGCAGTGTTGTTACAGATAAAGTCGAAGCTATCCAGGCATAGACCAGAAGCAGCACTGCCCAGACACCAGTCGGAGGAATTTTGCCGATGGCAGGCATGGCGAAATCCATTTTACTGCCAAACCAGATGGTCAGGTACATCAAGGCAACAGCAACGATAGTTGCGATAAAGACGTTAGCCCGTTTTTTGTAGATGGCATAACCGAGAGCCACGGCTATTGGTATCTGCAGCCAGACCGGAGCGAGTGAGCTTGGGAAAGCAGCAAAGACAACAGCGATGACCAGGCAGAAAATGGCAATAACAATGAGTAGCGAAAAAAATATTACAATAAACAGAATAAGGCGGACGCGTTTGTTTACATATTTAGCGGCGACTTCGGAGATGCTTTTGCCTTCGTTGCGAAGTGAAATTACCAAAGCGCCAAAATCGTGGACAGCTCCCATCATAATACAGCCGACAGTTACCCAGAGTATTGCGGGCAGCCAGCCCCAGATGATACCAATAGCTGGGCCGACAATTGGGCCGGTGCCGGCGATGGAGGTGTAATGGTGCCCAAAGACAATGCCTCTGCTTGTTGGGACGTAGTCAAGACCGTCCTCTAATTCTCTGGATGGGACTGGGGCGTCTTTTCGAAGTTTGAAAATTTTTCTTGCCAGGAATCGGCCGTAAGTATTGTAAGCGATTATATAACCTGCGCCACAAACGATCATCAGCAATAAAGCTTCCATCGGCAAATCCCTAATTAAGACAAGAGCAAGTACTTCGCGATGCTTCTATTATATACAATCACCTTTGCACTTCAAATAATTCTCGACACTCAGGTAACTATAGCTTACTACTGCTCTCGGTGTGAGCGAGCGAGCAAGCGAATGGGAACCTCTGCTATGGGGAGCATTTCCTGCAGGCGGTTTATAATGAATCTTTTATAGCTGTCTTCGAATAGCTTTGGATTGTTCACGAACATAAGAATCGTTACGGGATTGGCTGCGATCTGTGTTGCGTAGTAAATCTTTGGACGGCCTGGGATCTTTCTTCTTACGCCGATACGCTCTTCTTTAATTATATCAAAGGCTTTGTTAAGTTTGGCGGTTGGTATCTGAGTGGTTGCCTGTTTGAATAAGGAGGTAGCCAAATCAAGAACGCTTTGAACATTTTTCGATTCGGAGGCAGTAGTAAAAGCAATCGGGGCATGCCTTAAGCCGGGCAGAACCTCTGTCAAATAATCTTCATAGTCGTCAGTAGTTGCTTCTTCCTTGGCAAGGTCCCATTTATTGATGACCAGGATGCAAGCTTTGTGTTGTTCGGTAATAAGATGCGCTAGTTTTTTATCGACCTGCGATATCTTAAGGGCAGCATCAATTAGGAATAATATCACATCAGCCCGATTTATCGAACGCTCGGAGCGAACATTACTATAAAATTCTATGCTGTCAGCAAGTTTACTTTTCTTTCGAACACCCGCAGTATCTATAGCGACAATAGTCTTTCCATCCTTCTGGAAACGAACATCTACCGCATCACGAGTAGTACCGGGGGTTTCGCTGACAATTACCCTGTCCTCGCCTACCATTGCATTTAGCAAGGTACTTTTACCAGCGTTGCGCTTACCAACCAGGGCAATTTTCATAGCCGGCCGTTCGGGCTTTTCGGTTTCGAGGTGCGAGAGTTCATCAAAGACTTTTTCGATCAGGATGGATTTATTAAGGTTATTCTTTGCGGAGATGCATAGAAATTCTCCGAAGCCAAGCCTGGTAAACTCGCCGGCTGCGGGGAACATCTTGCCGGTATCCGCTTTGTTGGCAACGCCGATGACTTTGAGGTCTTCTTTTCGAAGGAGTCTGGCAATAGCCTGATCGAGAGGTGTGACACCATCTCTTATATCGACCATGAATATAACTAAATGCGCTAAACCAATGGCCTGATGTATCTGGTTCTCGACATGGTCACTGAGCTGATCGGCGTCAACAATTCCATATCCGCCAGTATCAACGAGCTCGACGAACTGGTCGTCGTTTTCAAGAATCGTACTGACACGATCGCGAGTAACGCCGGCAGTTGGCTCGACGATGCTTATCATTTCGCCGGCGAGGGCATTAAGCAGCGAACTTTTGCCGACATTAGGACGACCAATAATTGCGACTGTGGGCAGTGCCATAAAAAAATCCTTAATCCGGATAAACCGGAAAAACCTAAACCCTAATATCTAAATCCTAAACAATAACAAAATTCAAATTTCCAAAACTTGATTTTCACACCATCTAACGTATTACCTGAGGCACTGTAAGCTTCGACTAAGACACTTTTACCTATGGCATCTGCGACAGCCTTGGCGGTAATAACAAATATTAAACCCAAAACACGAAATACCGTAAACTCATTTCAATTGTTTATAGGCTGGGGATTATAACAGAAATGCGAGGAAATAGAAGTGTTTTGCTGAGAAGTGCAATTACTTGTTATTTTTGCTGATCCAGTCGAGCCAAGTATCTTTATCTTTGTCAAAGTCTTTGCCGGTAAGCTCTTTTAACTTTTCGAGTGCGACATCCGAGATAGTTTCATCTTTTTTGGCCTGGTATTGCTTCTCAATTGACTCGATTATCTGATCCCATAAAACCGCAAGGGTGGTGTCTTTAAACGGGTACGATTCCTGGAGTGAATGTATATCCTCTTTTTTATGATAAAGCGTTTCATCATCAAGCACGTTTATCAGCGGTATTAAAATAGAGCGGTTGGTATATCGAGAAATTCTTCTAATAGCGGCTTCCCTGACATCGGGTCTGAAATTTCTGTCCTCGATAAGGCGCGAGATGGCCTGGTAACCACCGTCGATCTCTTTCATACTGTAAATTGCTGCTTCGGCAAGATCAGGATTAGGGCTCTGTGCCAATTGCAGTATCCATTGCTGCTCGTTAGCAAATCCCTTTTCCTTTATCCTGCTCTGGACGTACTGCCTGCAGCAATCAGCCATGGGTTGTTCGGTTACATTTTCAATCACCTTTTCCCAAGTCTTACTGTAAGAAGAGTCGAGTTGATTGGCTCGCCATTTCAAGAGGCAGTAATCAACAATTTCATCCTTTGTGCCTACACAGCTAAAAGGTCTGAAATTGAAATACATACCGAGGCCGCCCTTCATGCCCAAGAATATCCGGATATTGAAGCCCATTGAAATCTGTGTCTGGATCAGGTGGAGTTCATAGAGGCCGTTGTCCTTTTGGCGAAAGACAAGATCATCGTCACTCAGGTCGTAAACTTTATGCTGGAACTTCAGCCTACCGATGGGATATATTTTTTTACCAAGAAAATACTTTACCCCCTGCCTCATGGCTTCGGTGAGCACTTCTCGGTGGCCGGTATAGAATTCATAGAGCCAAAGGGATTGTTGATCAATTTCTTTTAATGAAGAATCCACCAGGGCCAATATTGGCATTACCTGTTTGACGGCTTCACGCTTAAAGAGGTACCAATCTTTAACATTATGTCCATCTGTATCAATGAGTTTTGTGGCTTCTTCTATCAGGGCGCCGAGAGACTCAGCCTGTTTGGCCGTCATTGAAATCCTGTCGCCGTTTGCGAGAATTGTTTCGAATACTTTAACCAGTGTTTGAAGGCTGCTCCTTTCGGATTCGTCCGATTCCTGCGAGACCTCTATCGTTTCGGCGTTGGCGAAATCGGTCACAGTTTGGGCGATGACTTTTGTGGAGCGGGTCATTTTCTCATAGTAAATTCTGTCAGGGGTGTCGGTTACTTTATGATAATCCTTATACAGACCGCAGGTAAAAAATAAGACCGGTACGTTCAATGTCTCGAAGGCGACGTGATCGCCGCGAGGGCCGACAATGTCGGTGCTTACAGGGAGAATATCGATGCCGCGTTTGTTCCCTGACTCGACAATATTGTTTCTTAGCTGAGGATACTTTTCTGTTCCGACAACGAAAAGTGAGTTCTCCATAATATCCATGAACTCTCGGCCTAAGAGGTCAACGTTAATGACAGCAGCGATTTTGGATTTATCGAAGTCGTCTCTACAAGTGAAAGCGAATGAACCTAAGGTCATCATCTCTTCACAATCGAAGCTGGCAAAACATATCGAACGTTTGGGTTTAAATTCGGCGAGTGATAGTTGCTCTGCTATTTCCAGAAGAGCCGCTACACCGGAAGCATTATCGCAGGCACCGACATAAATCCCTTTTTTGCCTCTGCCGAGATGGTCGTAATGGGCAGTCAGGATAATAATCTCATCTGCAAGGTTGGGATCGCTGCCGGGCAGGACGCCAACTACGTTAGTGCCGATCTTGAATTTCTGGTTATAAGTTTCGCTGTTGCCCCATGGGACGAGGCCGTAAGATTCGTATCTGCTGTTTATATATTTGCGGACGGTCTTCGATTCCCAGCTTCGAGGTGCCCTGCCTTTCAGTCTGCGGTCAGCTAAAAAATGGACGTGGTCTGAGAGTTCGTCTTTGTCAATTTCGACACTCAGATGTTCGCGGCTGATGGACATACAGCCTGATAACATGGTTAAAAATACCAGCGTTAAAAACAGAATTTTTTGTTTTATAGAGCTTCTCATGCCTGGAAACCAGGTTTTTCAGGGCGATATGGATTATATCCACCAGAATCGACGACCCTAATAAAAACTGTAACCCCCTCTTTGATAAGGATTTATTGAAAATTACCACCCCCACCCATGCAGGGATACTATTAGAGAATTCATCGGCATTTTGCCGATATGTATTTAATGAGTGAAATTTCGGACCATATTA
>JANQHJ010000010.1 GCA_028282745.1 Sedimentisphaerales bacterium
CAAGGTCATTGAGGTTGAGCACATCCACCTCTCTAACCTGAGCAACTTTAGTTAGATTATAATCGGTAGTCGCCAGTCTGCCGTCGAAATGTTTGCAGAATAAAACCAGCTTCTGATCAACACCGTGAAGCTGCTCGAGACCCGGTACCGGCTCGTCGTCGATTTCTATATCGACATCAGAGTCCTTGCGTAGTCTGTTTAGAATATCAAGGCCGCGCCTACCGCGGTTTCTTTTAAGTTTATCCGGCGAATCGGCAATGAGCTGCAATTCATTCAATACAAAACGTGGAACGACCATAGGCGCATCGAACAGTTTACTTTGGTACAAGTCCGCAATACGGCCGTCTATGATGACTGAGGTGTCCAATACGAGAGGCCTTGAGCCTTTCGTCTGCTTTGCAAACTCGACATAAGGCACAACAAAACGTACATCGTCTTTTGTCCTCATTACAATTGTTATTATCAGGAAGCACACACACATGCCCATCAGATACTTAATAATACCAACTGTCTCCGGTAATAGCTGCAGACGGTATCCTTGAATTAAAAAATCCACCACCGGCGTGAGGACCACACTTATCAGGACACCTACTAATAATCCAAAGAAAACGCCTGCAAGTGCCCCGAGCTTCTTTTTAGGGGTTAAAATATCGATCAGTAAAACTGTAAACGCCAGGAAAAGTCCGCTGCCTCCAATTGCCCACGAATCCACATCAGACGCTGAAATGGTCTTATCACTCACAAACAATATTAATGAAATCACAATCAAACAAAAGAAAACACCGCGAAATATCCATAATGCCAACATATCAATGCCTCCAATATAAATTATGGTATAATTATATTTCTATAAACAGTTGATTATATAATGGTATTCAAAATACAGCAAGTCTATGATTTATATTCTTTTATAATATAGATTATCGGCCGCTAAGTATCTCTCCTTTAAGCTCATTTTCAGCCCGCAGGTATCACCGTTACCGGAGCTATCGCCTGCAGTGACTCTTTGAGCTTCGAGGCCTCGCCAACCACCACTATTACCAAAGCATCCTCATTTATCGTTTTATTTATAAGACTATTGCACTGTTTCTGATCCGTCTGGGCTATAGTTTCGAGCAGCCTTTTCAAATAGTCGCCGCCAAGATTTTGGGACTCTATCAGCCATAGATCACCAGCGACTTGCTGCGGTGTTTCTCTGTCTTTGACAAATGTTCCCAGAATGTAAGAACGTGTCTGTTCCAATTCATCCTTAGAAGCAGGTTTAGTCTTTAACTTTTGGACTTCTTCAATAACAGCTTTTACTGCCTGGGCTGTTGATTCTGTCTTTGTGAATGTCCCTATCTTAAATTCCCCGGCCATGTTCCTGGCTGAATAGCCTCCGAAAGCACCATAAGTGAGCCCTTTTTCCACCCTGATGGTCTGATTTAGCCTGCTGTTAAATGCATAGCCGAAGTAACTGCTAACTACCCTACTGACAAAATAGCCGTCGTCACGACGGGTTATACCCAGATGTCCAACACGGATCTGACTTTGAATGCTGCCAGGCCTGTCAACAAGATAGATATGGGTTTTCGGGGCCTTCGGCATCCGGGCAATATCCCTCTGAGGTTTTTCTTCTTCAACTCGCCAGTTCCCTAATGTCTTTTTAGCCAATTCGGCTGCTCTATCCTTTTTGATGTCACCTGCAAATATCAAAACCGCTTCATCAGGGCGAACGAATGTTTCATGCCATTTTTTCAGATCACCAACTACAAGGGCGTTAACATCTTCAATTTCCCCGACCGCTGTGCGCGAATAAGGGTGCTCACCATAAAGCCTCTGCCTGAATTCTTTCTCGGCAAGGTATTCCGGTGATGCCGAGGACACTTGCAATCCTGTCAGGACTTGTTTTCTCAGCTTAACAAATTCTTCACCTGGAAAAGTCGGTCTTAATATCACTTCGCCGAACAGTTTCATTGCCCTGTCAAGATTATCTGTCACCGCCCCCATACTTACCGAACTGGTATCCATCCGGCCTGAACCGCCTACACTTATTGCGTATGTTTCCAGTTCTTCGGCTAACTGCGCCTCAGTATAATTCTCGGTCCCTTTAGTCAACATATTCATCGCCATCGAACATGTTCCTGGTTTTTCCTCGGTCCAGGCGCCCGATTTAAGCCCGAGCCTGACACTTACAAAAGGCACCTCATGATTAGATACCACCATAATCTTAATACCGTTATCCAGTACAGCCTCTTCATATTTCGGCATTACATTCTCTGGATTGCTTTTCGCAAATGGCGGCTCTTTCGGATAATAGTCCGGACGTTTGACACCTTCTCTGCCCGGAGCCGGCGCCTTGATCTCAGGCTCCGCTGTGATCAGCGAAGTATCTTCCCTGGATTTGCTTAATATTGAACCTAACAAATTTCTTTTTACTCTTACAGTCAGACTTTTCTCCTCGCCGAGGTATTCTTTTGCCACCCTTAAAACATCATCTGATGTCACTGCCCGTATTTCATCCAACTGATCATTTACACGCGACACGTCGCCCATCTCGACCGCAGCCGAACCTAACTGCCTCGCTTTGCTCTCGATCCGTAAATTGCTTGTCACTAATCCGCGAAGTAATTGATTTTTAGCCTTGGTCAATTCTTTTTCAGTCACAGGTTCATTGCGTATTTTATTTATATTAGCCTTGATTACACCAAGAACCTTGTCCAAATCGGTGCCTAACGGTGAAAGTACTGCACCGGCAACAAATAAGCTGTCCTGCTGTAAGTTAAAACTCTCCGCCGCCGTCCCTACTGCCAACTGATTGTCAGCAACAAGCTCTCTGTACAACCTGCTGCTGTTACCTCCACCGAGTATCCTTGCCATCACATCGAAAACCACCGCGTCTTTATGTTTCAAAGGCACCGTTCGATATACTATGCCGATTCCCGGAGCTGGAGCGTTATCCTCTTTTAATGTAACCTCTCTTGCCTTCGTGGATATCGGCTCTTTAATTTTCACCCTTTCAGGAACATCATATTTAGGTATCCAACCAAAATACTTTTTAGCTGCTTTTTGGGCATCTTCATGACTTACAGCGCCGACTATGACCAGCGTTGCGTTACTTGGGACATAATTTTTCTTCCAGAACGCTCTTAATTCCGGAACAGAAGATGCTCTTAAATGAGGAATGTTCCCTATTGGCGTCCATCTATATGGATGCTCTTTATATATTTCGGCAAAGAGATTTTCATAAAGAGAGCCATAAGGCTGATTCAATCTCATTCGCCGCTCCTCTTCGACAACCTTTCTCTCCGTATCGAATGCTTCCTGGTCTATCTTTAAAAAGGACATCCTCTCAGCCTCAAGCCACAATGCAAGCTCAAGCTGTTCAGCGGGCAATGCCTCTATATACACCGTTTTATCGAAACTGGTATATGCGTTGGTACTGCCGCCGACTTGCCTGATAAACCCGAAATGATCGGTCGGACCCAGCCGATCCGTACCTCTGAACATCATGTGCTCAAACATATGAGCAAATCCCTGTCGATCAGGCTCCTCATCTTTCGAGCCTACATGGTACCAGAGCTGAACAGCAACGATCGGACAGGAAAAATCCTCGAGCGTTATAACTTCAAGACCATTATCAAGCTCGATCCTCTTATAATCGTACAGCTTGCTTTCACCCCTCTGCTTTGTAACCTTATCTTTACATCCTGCACCCAATAACGCCAAAGATGTGAATATGGAAATCAAAATCAGTGTAGATAACGAAAAGTTTACTCTTGAATCCTTTTCTTTTAACTCCGGCATTTTAAATCCTTTCATTGAGCTATACATACTTTTCAAAAGAATCTGCTCTAATCACATCCCCACAAACCTAATAGACAAGATTGCCGAACCAATTACATTAAATCGCACCCTTTTGCCCTTTAAGGGGTAATTTCTACCATATCCGAGCATAGAAATAAATCATTACTTCTTAATTACAGGCAATTAAAAATATTGTTCAAATCGCAATTATATTCAGATATTCTGCTCCATTTGTACCAATATCGCTCCCTGCACTTTATGTAACGCATTCAAATGCCCCATACACTCCAAGGCCTTTTTCCTCTTAGCCTTTGTGTTAGCCTCATCGTTGCGATTGGAATTTACTTTTTTCTCCTGATTCTGATCATTTCCACCTTGCCTGCTGTGATCACATCCATTGCTCTGCATTTCTTAATCTCCTTATTGACATATCCCATTTTTGCGTTTAATATTTATTCATAAATATGGTATTTCACGAAAACATATACGCGTTCGCGTATAATGTCAAGTATATTTTTTCGCTTTTGCGTATTTATGGACAATTTTTTTGACGAAAACGCGGTAATTGAACGAATAAAAGGGCTTAGATGCCGTTTTTCTGGTCTTCGCGGCAAAAGTGAATTTGCCAAGGCTCTGGGGATCAGCCCTTCCACATATAACTATTATGAACAAAAGCGAATTCCGCCAGTCGAAACACTGCTTAAAATATCACAAATTACCGGCGCCGACCTGCACTGGATATTAACGGGACAATGCTCGAATGGCTCTTCAGGTGAACCTAAAGAACCATTTTTAGAGAAAATTCAAGCCCTTTAGCCGAACACACTGACATGAAAGAGCCTCTTAGCGCTTTTGTTGATCTGCTATGCGAAAAAAAGAACTTTACCAATAGGCCCGTACCGACCAGCAATGATAAAGACATACAAGAATCGGATTGGATCCCGGTACTAGGCAGGACAGCGGCTGGTATAGTTCACTGCTGGGATGAAACTACAATGCCCGATGCGTCCTGGGCTGTGACAAAATTAGGCGATTTAGTTAAGCAACATACCGGGAAGGAAATTTTAAACAGCTCAGACGCCCCGATAGCCATTGATATGAACATTCAAAAGCTAAGCGATTCGATCTCTGATTCAAAAGCCAATCTCATTCGTGTTAAAAGCGAAAAGAATGAAGCAGTTGAATTTATTGAATGCAACGCAATCTCTGAGTCGTCCCCGGATTGTTTCGCATTACATGTTGACGGCGACAGTATGGCTCCGAGAATAAACGACGGTGATA
>JANQHJ010000059.1 GCA_028282745.1 Sedimentisphaerales bacterium
GATTGTCATATGCGGCCAATGACGAAGTTGGGATGAAACTTGCTATTAATAATACTACCGTTACTTTCGTTAAATTTTTAAAATTCATTTTTTCTCCGTTTGAAAATATTTACTTTGTCAATTTCATCACATTCCTTAATAACTTTCGCAATCCGTTTAATTCATTTTTTAAGCCATACCACCAACCTCCTTTCTTGGAAAACTTGCAAAAAAAAGAGCAACGAAAGAATAAGGATATATTCTTTGCTGCCCCCTGGCTGGCTTACGAATTGCTTGCTGGGTCGCAAGTTATAATATTTATTCATTTTATCTGATAATGCAGCATCCTTCCTGCGTTCCTGAATACAGGTAATAACTTCATCAGTACTCCTTGGATGCCGAGTCGTTTCCATTCTGTAAAATCACAATATAGTTTTGTTGATATGTGCTCGAGGTTAGCTGCCCAACATTCCATATCTTTATCACAATCAATTCCCCAGACAAAGGAAGCATTGGTGTACTTTACTGTGTCATGAATATGTGAATTTCGGCTCAACCATTTACTTATAACATCAAAAAAGAACTCACATTGGGAGAGTTTATTTGCCATATTCACAAACAAATCCTTTATCCGGTTCTCTTCAAAATACATCAACACTCCTTCCGCAACGACAATATAATCACCGTCTGAATGTTTATTTTTAATATCGTTGATCCACGTAAAATCAAACACAGACAGGGGAATATAAATGTCATTCCCACAAGCAGGTATCAGTTTCTCTCTGAATTCGATTACTTCAGGGACATCCAATTCATAGAAAACAGCCTTTTCTGAAACATCCCGAAGCCTTTGAAATCTTGTATCCAAGCCACAACCAAGTAAAACAACAACAGGGTTATCCTTTGCTTTTATAAATTCTTTGACTGCATTGTCAAAATATCTCGCCCGCAATACAACTCCAGTCTGGCTTTTTGTTGCATTTTTAAATTTCGAAAAATCGTAGTCTATCTTTCGAGTTAACTCATAAGCGTCAATATCCCTTATAATGGCATCTTTGCGTTGATATTCTTTGTACTTCATATACAAAGTTATAAATAATGTTTCCGCAATGCTGTTTTTAAAATTGTGTTGTAGCTTAACCACTCTTATGCCTTTCTATTACTTGCAAAAAATAAACAATAGATGCATGCTACATGCGTCTCTATCACTCCCTGGCTGGCCTGCGGATTGCTTGCTGGGTGGCAAGTTATTTAAATGTTATGTCTTTATGAAAACTTGTTTCCTTAAATTTTTTAATCCGGTTTATCTATTTGCATGACCGCAGTTTTACTAAGAAATATTTTTGGACTTTCTATAAGTCTGAACCCATATTTTTGAGTTATTTCAATAGTTTTTTTGAAATCTGATTTTGAAACATGAATTGGCGGCTCTACTATAAGAATTTGCCCGCCTGGTTTTAATATTGAGGCGATCTCTTTGAAACACTGCTGCTGATCCGGTATCTCATGCGCCACATAAAAAAGCAATGCAAAATCTATAGTACCGGCAAACCCTATTTCATTTTCCTTGCATTTATGAAGTACGATTCTGTCTTTTAATTCTGTGCCTTCGATTTTTTTGTGAAGCTTTTTGAGCATGCCATCCTGTAAATCAACAGAGATAACACGTCCCTGTGCACCGACCATAGAGGCTAACTCGCCTGAGAAAAAGCCCGGCCCGCAACCGACATCCATAACTGTCATTCCTTCCCGGATGTAAGGTTTTAATATTTTAGCAGGATTTTGGATTAATCGTCGAAATCTGCTGTCGAGGCTCCCTGCTCTTTCAACCGGGCATATACGTTTTTTTTCTTTCCCCATGAATAATCTCTTACTTTTTCATAATTAAGTTTACCGTTTTCACTATATAAAACTCTCTTGTGATAAGAAGTGACTAATAATATAAGGCCGGCCTTACTCTGTCAAGCTGATAAATAAAAAAAATGCTAAAATTGCATGTTTGTATATGACATAAGCTTATAAAAAGTGTACTTTTTTGTTTATTGGTAAGTGGTGCCGATTAGCATAACACCTTTAAAACCAATGATTTGCATGGTAATAGGTATTGGAGAAGTCAATGGAGACTAAACCTTTTTCAGTAGAGATTGAAGATACTAAGCAATTTCAACGGCTGTTGGATAAAAATACGCAGACACACGGAATGAAATCCGGCAGGGTATATCTCGAGCCGGGTGCGAATTGTGGTCAGCACAGTACGCATGAAAATGAAGAGATGCTGATATTTCTAAGCGGACAAGGCTGGGCCATTATTGATGATGAGCCGTCATTCGAAGTTGGGCAGGGCAGGGTAGCCTATATTCCGCCTGAAACCTTACATGATATCAAGAACACCGGTGATGAGCCTTTGATATATATTTATTGTGTGTCGCCGGCAGTGCTGGATTAATCTTTACTTGTGACATAAATAGCCTGTTCGGCGAAGAAGTTGGGCGCGAGCTTGACCGGGCTAAGACGGTATTCTTTTAATGGAAAACGCTTTTCAATAGTAACGCCGAGCTTTTTACAGAATTGCTCGAAATCCTTTAGCGAAACTACGTGCAAGTTGGGTGTATTGTGCCATCCGAAAGGCAATCCGCGAGTAACAGGGGCCTTGCCTTTGGTTAGCAACTGCAGCCTGCATCGCCAGTTGGCGAAATTCGGGAAGCTGACTATAACTTTTTTGCCTATCCGCAGCAACTCGGTGAATACCTTCTCGGGGTCCTTTAGAGTTTGTAGTGTTTGTGATAGGATGACCACATCGATGCTTTTATCATCGTAGGCTGAAAACCCCCTCTCAATATCATACTGAATAACAGGCAGGCCCTTACAAACACAATTGAGCACGGAATTCCTTTGAAGGTCGATGCCCTCGGCCCGGATGTTTTTATCTTTCTTTAAATGTATTAATAATTCACCATCACCGCAGCCGACATCCAGAACGCTGGCTTCTTGAGGTATAAGGGCCTCGATCAGTTCATAGTCAACCCTTTCTCTGGGCTTAGAGATGTCCGACTTTTTGGAGCAATTGCATTTGCTGCATGATTCAGGGTCGTATGTGGCTTGGAGGAAGCACGAAATGAATTTTCCAAGCTTTTCAGTTTCCAGCAGGAATGCGTCGTGGCCGTACGAAGAGTGAATATCACAGAAGCTGACATCTTTCCTGTTGGTGACAAGTGCATTTACGATAGCCTCGGACTGTGCCGGTGTAAAGAGCCAGTCACTGCTGAAACTAACTATCAAAAATCGCGACTTTGCGTTAGCAAATGCATTTTCAAGCCCATCGTACTCTTTTTTCAGGTCGAAATAGTCAGCAGCTTTGGTTATATACAAATAGCTGTTGGCGTCAAATCGCTCAACGAATGTCTGGCCCTTATAATCCAGATAAGTCTCAACGGAAAATTCCGGGTCCAGATCATACCGGTAGTCATCTGAGGTTCGCAGCTCTCTTCCGAACTTTTCGCGCATTCCCTGTTCGGACAGATAGGTAATATGCCCTATCATCCTGGCAATGCCGAGCCCATGTGCCGGGGCCGGGCCCTGGTGATATTGGCCGTTGGCAAAATTGCTGTCAGCTAAAATAGCGTTTCGACCTACGGCATCGAAGGCAATTGACTGAGCTCCGAGGTGGCTGGTCGTAGCGACAGGTATAACAGCTTTGACGAAATCCGGATAATCGATCGCCCATTGTAATACCTGCATGCCGCCGATCGAGCCGCCAATCACTGCGAGCAGCTGTTTTATACCGAGCTTATCGAGCATTAACTTTTGTACCTTGACCATGTCAGCGATGGTGATTATAGGAAAGTCTAATCCATAAGGGGTGCCGGTGACAGGGTTTACGCTCGACGGGCCGGTTGTGCCTGAGCAGCCGCCAAGGAAATTCGAGCAAATAACGAAGTATTTATTGGTGTCAATATTCTTGCCGGGACCGACCATAGTGTCCCACCAGCCGGGCTTTTTGTCCTCTGGGTCGTTTTTGCCTGCAACGTGGGCATTACCGCTCAGAGCGTGACAGATCAATATGACATTGTCCCCGGTGTCATTAATTTCACCATATGTCTCGTAAGCGACATCGATGGGCCCGAGTTCTTTACCGCATGTAAGGGACAAGGGACTATCGGTTTCGACGATCCTTATCGTTTGGGTTTTTACTATACCAACGGAATTTTCAAAATTTTCTGCCATATAACTGTTAGTATATAATCGGCCTTGCGGTGCTGTAAAGACCATAAAAAGTCTTATTAAGTGACTTTATGAAAATTTTTGAAAAAATTCCGATTTTCCTCGACTTGACACTCAATATTTCTCGTAATATACTTTAGTTGCTGGCATTACGTTTTTTCCGTACCCGGCCTAATTTAAATCCTTTTCACGAAAGGAGGTCACAATGGCTAAGAGGAAAAAAACGTCGAAGAAGAAGGTTGCCAGGAGGGGTATGTGGAGCGAGAAGGATCTCAAGACATTAAAAGCGCTTTTCCCGAACACACCTACTGCAATTGTTGCCAAGAAGGTCAAACGTAAAGTTGATGCGGTGAAGAAAAAAGCGTCACGTATGGGATTGCGCAAGAGCAAGAGGTACCTTAAGTCGATCGGCCGAGCTTAGTATTTAACAGATGTCCTTGGTGACCTGTTTAATATAGCCGCTGAGCCTTGCGGAGAGTGTCTCTGTAAGGCCTCTGCCGAATTCGATTTTTTCAGGCTCTATACCGTAGATGATAACCTCCTCGGGACTGCTTCCAAGTTGTTCTGCCATCTGGATGACTTTTAGTATATCCACTTCGTGCAGAGAGTAGTGACTTAGCTGTTTGATACTTTTGACCTGGTCAGGGGCAAAACGTTTCATTGTGCCGGGCTCTTCCGACATTTTTGCGCAGTCGATAATTACCACTTTTTTTCTGCCGGCGAGCATATGCAGAAGGTTCATCCCGCCTGTACCGCCGTCGATGAATTCGATGCCAGGCCAATCATCACTATGCGCAGAAAAATGACCGACGATGGTGCATCCAATACCTTCGTCGGTCATGATAAGATTTCCAAGTCCGATGACTATTGTGTCTTTTTTCATTTTATACGAAGTCAACGTTCAGCATGTGAGTCGAGCAGGAGATGCAAGGGTCATATGAACGAACAAGCATTTCCATTTTCTGCCTGACGGCGTCTTCGCCCTCGTCGATAATTTCCGGAACGAGCTTCTCGAAGTCGGCCTGGATATTAGCGTGGTTCTGATTTGTCGGGATACAACAATTAGCGCCAACGCACTTGCCGTTTTTATCGAATTCGTAGGTATGGAACAGGATACCGCGGGGAGCCTCGACACAACCCGAGCCCTTACCAGCCTTGCCGGTAGTTTTGACTGTCTCGGCTTTTAAGCCTGTTGTCAGAAGTTCGTCGATCAACTGGATACTGGTCTCAACAATGTGAACACACTCGATAAGCTGAGCTATAGTATTCATGTAAGGATTGCAGCAGCCTTTCTCAAGGCCGAATGTTTTTGCCAAAGCCTTTGAATTATCAGTCAGCTGGTCGGCGTTATTGTTGAAACGGGCCAGGGCGCCGCATGCGTATTCACTGCGATTCCATTTGCACCACTTTGCTGTCGATTGCGGATGAACGTATTCGTTGGCTACACTTTCCCAGTCACGGATATGTACGTTCTCTTTGGCATCCTGTGAGGTAATATCACCGTGATAGAATGTATATACATCCGGGTGAGTAATCGATACGTATTCGGTGTCGCGCTCAAAGTCCGGGATGTTAGCAGCTACACTAAGTGTTGCCTCGGCGATTGCAGCGAGATCTTTGAGTGTATCTTTCAATACAGCCTGTTGATCTCTGAGCTGTTGTTCTGTCGGTATCTTTGTCAGACCGCCCGGTATCAATGTTACCGGGTGAGTGGTACGGCCGGCGATAAGATCGGACCATTCGTTGGCGACTCTGTGAGCCCTTACGATAGCCAGCACCTCTTCGGTAGCCTTTGGTACCAGCGGCACTACTGAAGGTGCACCGAAGAAGTCGGGTACTGCGAGATAACCGACATGCAGGGTGTGACTTTGCAGTTGCTCACTGTAGTGCATGAGGATGCGAAGCTTATCAGCCTGCTCTGAGACCTCGATGTCGAGGGCGTCTTCAATGGCCTTGGTCGCGGCCAGTGAGTGGGTGATCGAGCAGATGCCGCAGATACGACTGACTACTGTTTGTATGTCAGTGTAGTCCAGACCCCGAACCATAGCCTCGAAGAATCGCGGTGCTTCCGGAACCTGCCATTCGCATTTCTCGATTTTGCCGTTCTTTGCATCAACGACAATATTACCGTGACCTTCAACTCTTGTAACATGTTTTACATTAATGTTTAAATCTTTACTCATTGGTAGGTCCCTTTGTACTTCCGAAAAGGATCATTTTTTCTTTTAAGTCTTCAACGGTTAAGCCATATTTATCTATGACATCTTTAGCGGCGTTGATGTTCGGATTATCTACATAACCGCGACAGCCGAAACACCTAAAGCCGTTAGAAGGACACCTCGCGTCACAGCCTGCCCTGATGACCGGGCCCAGGCAGACTTGGTCGTATTCCCAAAGACATGGATTGCCTTTGGCCTTACATTCTACGCAAACAGGCCATTCGGGAATTTCCGGCTTTTTGCCCATCAGTAAGCTGCGAATGATATAAGTGAATTCCTTACGGTCGATGGGACAGCCGTGAATCATAGCATCGACTTCGACAACCTCATCGACACCCTTGGTCATGGCTGTATCCAGATGAGGCATTGAAGCATCATCGCCGTAAACGCATTCTTTGACTTCGTTCAGATCGAAATTGTTCTTTAACTTGTTGACTCCGCCCATAGTCGCACAGGCCCCCAGTGCGATGAGGATCTTAGCCCGGCTTCGGATGATCTCAAGCCTTTTGGCATCCTCTTCACGGGTTATAGAACCTTCGATTATCGCGATGTCATATTCGTGGCTCTGTTCGCTCATGGCTTCACGCCATTCCACGACATCGACAACGTCAATCAGGTTCAACAGTTCCTCTTCCAGATTGACTATCTGGAGTTGGCAGCCTTCGCAGCAGGCAAAGTCAAAAATCGCTACTCTTGGTTTACTCATACTTAAATAGCCTCCGGCGCAATGCCCAAATCTGAGTACTTAAATACCGGTCCATCAACACACGCATAATAATTATTTATCTGGCAATGACCGCACTTGCCGACACCGCACTTCATCTTTCTTTCCAGGTTCAGGTAGATCTGGTCATGAGGTACATTGTCTTCAGCCAGTGCCATTAACACGAACTTGTACATGATCGGCGGGCCGCAGACCATGATCTCGGAACTCGCGAGCTCCGATTCGATCTTAGGCAGCAGTGTCGTAACGACGCCGACATTGCCGTTCCAGCAGTCGTGAGCTTCGTCAATGGTTTCGAGGAAATGGATGTCGTCGCGTGTTGTCCATTGTTCCAGTTCCGACTGGAAGAATCGCTGATTGTGACATTTGGTTCCAAGCAGGATTGTCACATGGCCGTAGTCATCGCGATTGTCCAGTACATAATTAATAAATGATCTTTGGGGAACCAATCCGATACCGCCGCAGATGAATACAATGTCTTTGCCCTTAACTTCCTCGACAGGATAAACGCCTTCGCCGAGCGGGCCGCGGATGCCGATCTTGTCGCCGGTCTTTAAATTGTGAAGGGCCTTGCTGACATTGCCGATCCTGCGAACAACCATTTCAATGCCGTCTTTCTGGGTTGGCGACGATGAAATGGTGAAAGGCGCTTCACCGACACCGGCTACCGAAACCTCTACGAATTGCCCCGGTATGAAATCCATCGGGCCGTCGTCCATATTGAAACGGAAGTACATCTCGGTGTCGTTCATCAACCGCATCTTTTCGATAGTAGCCAGCTGCGGCAGATAAATGTCTTTTTTAGTTGTACAACATTCGCACATTTGTCTTTTTCCTTTTTATCTCTTATCCATTTCCTAAATCGTCAAATAACCGGTTATAGACGTTGACCGGGTTAGCAATATCCGGCAGGCAGGCGCCTACACATCGTCCACAGCCTACGCAGGCAATTTCGCCGCCGAGCTTATAAGGCACGTATTTACCTTTGCGGAAGAGCCTGTGGCGGAAACGGTCAGCCCTGTTTTTTCTGAACTCGTGATCGGGAGCACACTTTGTAAAGCCGTCAAGCATACATCCATCCCACGCTCTTTTACGCTCACCCGTCTTCATATCCCAGTTGACATCATCCTGTACGTTGAAGCAGTAGCATGTCGGGCAGACCTGGTTACAGCTTCCACAAGCAAAGCACGTCTCGGCCTGTTCTTCCCATACCGGATGGTCGTAAGCTTTTTCAAGAAGCTTTGGAAGATCTGAAGCGGGGCACTTGAGCAGATGTTTACTGAGCGATAACTCATTATCGCTTTGAACTTTTTGCTTTTTGGCCAGATCATCATCTGTTGCGTCAGCGGCATTGGCACCAGCGAGAAGGGCGGCGCCTTTCTCTGTCGCGGCTTCTGCGATATAGGCATCGCCGATATCGGTAAGCAGTAAGTCGTAGCCTTGCTTGACGGTGGCGGTGCCGATCTCCGATGCGAATACATTCTTTGATGCATTGACTACATCGAGGGCAATGATCGTGGCGTTTGTTCTTCTGTTCATATAGTGATTGTCAAAGTGCCCGTCGCTGAAAAGTTTGTCGATCTGGTTGATGGCCACCATATCGTATGGATGCACGCCGAGCAGGACAAACTTTTCTTCGTCGAACTGTGACTGATAGCCGCCGCCAACCTCGAAAGTCAAAAGTGTCTCGACCGGGGGGATGAAGTACTTTTTCGGAGGTTGTAGCGTTACATCATAATCCAGCTTCATGTCGCCCGCCGATGTCAGTGGGGCGAAATCATACTTGTCGCCTTTGGCCTGTGGGGCGTAAACCTTCTGGCTGGCAATGACCTTTTCGATAAGGTCGGTGAAATCCGCTTTGGTAATTTTCTTTACTGTCATGTTCTGCAAATCCTACTGAAATATACGTTTTTAACGGCTTTTTCTTCCCATAAAGTACTTACGTATAGTTTGTGAATGAGTTCACAATCACAAAGACTAATATTGTATACCTAAGCAGCAATAACTGCAAGCAAAAACACGTTTTTAATGACATCTTTTTCGCCGTGAAGCATACTCAGGAGTGAAAGAATCATACAGTATCCTCACATCAGGTCAAAAATCTTGACAAAATTGCTTAATCTCTGTATTCTTCCAGACTTATGAGTATATTTTAGGCCTTATCTTTACAGGAGACCATCGTGCGAGTTCTTTCAGGCATTCAGCCTTCCGGCAAGCTGCATATTGGTAACTATTTTGGTGCCATGCGTCAGAATCTCAAGTTACAGGCTGAGAATGAGGGATTCTATTTTATAGCGGACTATCACGCCCTGACGAGCAACCCCGATCCGACCGAGCTGAGGCAGAATATTATTGATGTAGCTTTGGATTACCTGGCCCTTGGTCTTGATGCTGAAAGAACAGTTTTCTGGAGGCAATCGGATGTGCCGGAAATAACAGAGCTGACCTGGATACTATCCTGTGTTACGCCGATGGGGCTTTTGCAGCGCTGCACAAGCTATAAGGACAAGGTAGCGCAGGGTTTGACCCCTAACCATGGTTTATTCGCCT
Source organism: Sedimentisphaerales bacterium (assembly GCA_028282745.1). Lineage (GTDB taxonomy): Bacteria > Planctomycetota > Phycisphaerae > Sedimentisphaerales > Anaerobacaceae > JANQHJ01. The sequence continues at coordinate 9,694 of JANQHJ010000059.1, forward strand.
ATCCCGTGCTTCAGGCCGCTGATATCCTCGCTTTTCATAGCGAATTGGTTCCGGTAGGGGCCGACCAGAAGCAGCACATCGAGGTTACCCGCGATATTGCCGGCTATTTTAATAATACATACGGCGAGACTCTGACTCTGCCGGAGGATCATATCCTCGATTCGGTGGCCGTCGTACCGGGTGTTGACGGCAGGAAGATGAGCAAGAGCTATGATAATACTATCGCGATGTTTGACGGCGAGAAGAAGCTCAAAAAGACAATAATGAGGATCGTTACCGACTCAACACCGGTCGAAGAGCCCAAAGACCCGGAAAAGTGTAATGTTTTCGCGTTGTTAAAGCTCGTCGCCGGCGAAGATGAACTCTCCGAGTGGGAAAATAAATACAAAGCAGGCGGGATGGGCTACGGAGATGTAAAGAAACGGCTTGCTGAGTTGGTTATTGAATATTTCAGGCCTTACAGGGAAAAACGACTCGAGCTTGAAAATAATCTTGATTACGTCAACGGGGTACTCGAAAAAGGAGCCCAGCGAGCAAAAGCCGTTGCCCAAAAAACATTAAATGATGTGAGAAAAGCCGTCGGTTTATGATAGAATGAGCGATATGGAAGATAAACTTATAGTTGCAGGTGAGTTTAAAGATTACATTTCTGCGGAGATGGCCAAACAAAGCCTCGAAGATGCAGGGATCAAAGTTTTTATTGATGGTGATGATACTTCGAATATTTTTTCTGGAATATCAGCGATCAAAGGGCCAAGTTTAATGGTTTTTCAAGCCGATGCCGAAAAAGCCGGGGAAATTCTGGCACAGATGAATAATAAAGAGGAACAATAGTTGTCGTCATACAGAGTCAATCTTGATGTTTTTGCCGGTCCGCTGGACTTGCTGCTGTACCTTATCCGCAAGGATGAGGTTGATATCTATGACATTTCCATTTCGAAAATCACCGACCAGTATCTTGGCTACGTTGAAATGCTCAAGAATCTCGACATCGACCTGGCCGGCGATTTTCTGGTAATGGCGGCGACGCTTATGCAGATCAAATCAGCAATGCTGCTGCCCAAGGCCGACCCTGATCAGTTAGAGGCTGAGGATTTCGAAGATCCTCGAAGCGAGCTTATCCGCCAGCTGCTGGAATACAAAAAATACAAAGATGCTGCCAATATGCTCGACGCCTGTGCCGAGGACCAGAAGCAGCGGGCATCAAGGCCGAGTGTTATTATTAATAAACTCAAAGATGATACCGAGCCCGAGCTTGACCTTGACCAGGTTAGCGTTTGGGATCTGCTCGAATCCTTTGATGCAATACTAAAAGCTACCGGCGGACATCATTTCGATGTCAGCCATATTTTCGACGACACACCGATCGACCTTTATCAGATCGAACTATTGCATCGTCTCCAGAATGACGGTGCAATGCCGTTTGCCAGAATATTTCATAGCGCAAAGAACCGCCTTATGATGGTCGGGCTTTTCCTGGCGCTTTTGGAACTTATACGCGACAGCCTGGTCGCAGCCGAACAGGATGAATCCACTAAGGAGCTTTATGTCAAGGCCCTGACCGATGAACCTGCCGAGCAGGCCGTGCAGAAGACCATTGCTGCCGGGATCCAGGGAATGCAGGAAGAGGCCCAGGCGGCAGATGAAAAAACTGCCGAGGAAATCTCCGGGCAACAGCCGGGGCAGCAGGTGCCAATTGTCGAACTGCCGGCTCAGAAAAAAGAGGCTCCCACGGCCGAACCGGCTCAACCACAGCCGGATTCGGTGCCGATAGCGGAATTACCGCTACCTAAGGCATCTTCGACAAAAGAGAAAAAAGAGCCCGTACACGAAGAAGCAAAATCAGAAGAAGACTCGACTAATTAAATTTGACAACTTTTCTATTAGTCAATAAAATACAGCACTGACGAAAGGAATTTTAGAAAGGAATTTGCGATGGCCGGTAATCTTGTTGAATTAACAGACGATATATTCGATGCAACTGTTCATAACTCTGACGGGCCGGTATTGGTGGATTTTTGGGCTCCATGGTGCGGGCCGTGTAAGATGGTCGCTCCTATAGTCGAAGAAATTGCCGACGAATACGAAGGCAAGGTAACGGTTTGCAAAGTGAATACCGATGACGCAAGAGACAGCGCGATGGAATTCAATATTAGTGCTATTCCTACTATTATTCTTTTCAAAAACGGCCAGATCGAGAAAAAATGGGTCGGCCTGACCAGTAAAAAGGACATGACCGAAGCCATCGATGCTTTGCTCTAAACTTTGCGTTTTCTACGCAAAATTATCGCCGAACCTGTCAGTAATAAAATAGCTGTACACGGTTCCGGTGTAATCACAAAAGCCATATCAATCGCTCCACCTGTGCCCGGTTCATAAATAGGCTCAAATTCCTGTGTATTAATATTCATACGTAGAGCATTAGTCCCATGATGTTGGTCAGACGTGACCCAGCCTGTGTTAATTACTGTGGAATAATAATATAAGCTGAGCCAATATGAACTTCCTTCTTGCTGAATGAAAGGATCAGGAAGATTCTCAATGCTGATAAGATATACCTGGTTGTAATCGTCTTGTGGTGAATCGTATTCGCCTATATTTCCGGTATCCCATAGTTCCACTGTATAGTACAATGAGCCGTCATCAGGATTTAATTCGTCGTGCTGCCAGACCGTGCTGCCAGGCTTATCGTATGTACCGCTCGAATCATTTTCGCTGATCAAGAGTGAAAAGCTCAAATCTCCGGCCGTGAGTTCTTGATCTGAAGAAAACCATAGATATACATTGCTGACAGGCCCCGTTTCCGAGCATGTCCAGTCATCAGCAACCGGAGTGAAAGAATATGCTCCTACGGACCAGCCGTTCATGTCAGGTGTTTGTGGATAGTGCATTTTGTGGCCATCGCCGACTTGCCACGATGCAGATGCGATAGTTACCAATAAAGAGAATGTTAAGATCCTGAAGATTGGCTTATTCATCATCCGGCTCCTAAATGGTGATTAATTGCACATATTCTCACTTTAACCTTCCTAAAAAAAACTACATTAAAAGAATGGTTTTGTCAAGAAAATTCTGAGATATTTAAAATCAGCTTTACAGTGTCCTATACGCTAAGTCATTGACAATTAAGGGGTATTCTGCCATAATCTCCGCTCTTGAAAACTTTTGTCGGGAATAGACTGTATGTCTCACAAGATAGTATCTAAAAAACAGCTTTCGGAAAATGTTTTCCAGGCTGAGATAGAGGCTGAATTAATCGCCAAGGCCCGCAAGCCCGGCCAGTTCATAATTCTCTGCTTGAACAATGTTTACAGCGAACGCATCCCGCTGACCATTGCCGATGTCGATACAGACAAGGGCACGATTACCCTTATATGGCAGCGGCTCGGCAAGACGACTGCTGAAATGGCTGACCTCAATGTCGGCGATACGATAGATAGTATTGTCGGCCCGCTCGGTACGCCTACCCATATTGACAAGCTTGGGACGGTAGTTTGTGTCGGTGGCGGCATAGGAAACGCTCCGCTGTTACCTATCGCCAAGGCCCTGAAAGAAGCTGGCAACACACTGATATCGATACTCGGCTCTCGCAACAAAGAGCTTTTAATACTCGAAGATGAATTCGCAAAGATAAGCGACGAGTTGATAGTGACTACCGATGACGGTTCACACGGCAGAAAAGCTCTGGTTACCGAGCCTTTAAGAGAGATTTGCCAGCGCGATCCCAAGCCAGCCATGGTTTTTGCGATAGGCCCGGCTGTTATGATGAAATTCTGCTGTGATGTTACAAGGGAATTCGAAGTACCGACGATGGTTTCGCTCAACACTATCATGATAGATGGCACCGGGATGTGTGGCGGCTGCCGTGTCGAGATAGCAGGCCGGCCGAAGTTCGTATGCGTTGACGGGCCTGAGTTTGACGGTCATAAAGTAAACTTTGATCTGATGATGAAAAGGTTAAACGCCTACAAGGGACAGGAACAGCAGGAACTGGAAAAATATCAGCAGCATAAATGTAAGATCGGCC
>JANQHJ010000069.1 GCA_028282745.1 Sedimentisphaerales bacterium
GGCACACCGGGCGGCGACTTTGTTCTGGAGTTCGATTCGAACCAGAACATCGCTTTCCTTGACAACGTGTCATTTGTACCTGAGCCGACAACAATAGCACTGCTTGGTCTGGGCGGACTCGTTCTGCGTAGGAGAAAACGTTAATTTTTAATGTTAATGGGGCAATGAGCTCCGAGTATGAACATGATTGGTAGAATATCATGTTAGTGAAGTTTGCTCCCTTGCTCGTTTTTTCCACGGGCAAGGGAGTTTTTTGTTATAATAAACCTGAACGGTGAATTAGAGGCAGCCATTTATATGGCTAGGGGAAGAACTCTCTGTAACCAGGTAATTATTTCTATTGAGAGTTTGTATTGTCATGCCCAAATATACGGCTTACATAATAGCTATTCTTTTAATGTTAACGTCATTAGCTGCTGCCGAATTGATATATTCAGAGAGCTTTACCGGTAATGGTGACTTTAATCTTACAGGTTGGCAGGCTGTCTATAATGATGCCAGTTACGGCGGGATCGATGATTATGGATATGTAGCACATGTCAATGAATGTAATAATCTTATTTATACCGAAGAATTCTCCGTAGATCCTGATAATTATTCCGATTTGAGCTTTGTTTTTGATCTAAGGTCGCATCATCTTTATGGCCAAACCCCGCTTTGCAGCATTGCTGTAAAGGTTGGCGGCAACTGGTATGTTTCCAAGCAGATGTTCACATCTGTTAGTATTGTCTTTGCGGAGAGGACATATTTTTATGAGCCTGAAAAAGAAAACTGGGATACGCTTAATGCTGTAACTGTTGGGAGAGGTTCGATGCCGGCATCCGATCTTTCCGGCATTATCACAGCGTTTGGTTTATACTCAAGTAATTTTAACTTTGGGCCTGAATGTATCGCCGAGTACGACAACTTCAGTGTCGTTGTTAACAGCATCGAAAAGTCTCCGGATTTTACCGGTGATGGTACGGTTGACATTTTTGATCTGGTTGACTTTGCTGACGCATGGATGAGCGATTTTAATCATACTGATTTCAATGAGGTATATGACCTCGATGAAGACCCTGTGAATATCGGCTTTAAGGACTTTGCGATTTTTAGCAAAGATTGGCTAAGTGGTCTTAAGTATCAATACTCGTTACCTCAGTCAAATAGAGAAAAGAACAGCTTTAATATCGGCTGGAAGTTTTACAGAACACTGACTGACATAAATAACGCAGAGGAATTTTCGTATGATGATTCTTCATGGCAGACGGTGAATATTCCACATACACCGGTTATTACCGCCTTGAGACTCAAATGGCCGGGGCTCGGCGAAGAAGCCTATAACTGGTATCGCAAGCATTTCACTATAGATAATTCTTATCATGGCAAAAAGATATTTCTTGAATTTGAAGCTGCCGATCAGGTTGCCGACGTTTGGTTAAACGGAACATATCTAACCACTCATTACGGCTCATACCTGCCGTTTACGATAGATTTGACCGACCATTTAAATTATGGCGGAGGCGATAACGTAATAGCCTTAAAAGTGAGCGACCATGCGGATGGCAATATCCCGGCTTATGGTATGTGGGTAAGCACAGGCGGTATTTATCGTGATGTCTGGATGCACATTACAGATAAACTGCACGTTACAGATGCTGTCTATGAAGATATTGTTGCGGGAGGTGGTATATTCGTAACTTATCCACAGGTGAGTACTGCAAAAGCTGAAGTTCAAATTAAAACGCACGTAAAAAATGAAAACACAGCTGCGAAAAACTGCATTGTTCGTTCGTATATAGTTGACAGCAATAATATGGTTGTTGCTGAGGCGGGTGATGGCAATTTGATCCCAGGTTCTGGTGATAGAACTTTTACTCAGAATGTATTTGTTTATCAGCCGAAGCTTTGGCACCCGGATCATCCACATCTTTATACCCTTTACACACATGTCTATGACGGTAATGCTGTGGTTGATACTTATAAGACACGGATAGGCATTCGCAGGATAGCTTTTTCCAAGTTAGGCGGTTTTGAGATAAATGGCCAGCCGTTTCGTTTTAGAGGTGCCAACCGTGTTCAGGATTACCCGTATATCCAATGGGCAATGGGAAATCTCGGCCAGAGACGTGATGCCGAACTTTTAAGAGGAGCTGGTTTCAATTATATCCGCACCGCGCACTATCCGCAGGACCCGGCATTCCTCGATGCCTGTGACGAGCTGGGACTGTTGGTAATGGACGAGATACCTGGTTTTCAATATATTGGCGGGTCACTTTTCAAAAACCGCTCGTATCAGAATATGAGGGATATGATCCGCCGTGACAGGAACCATCCCTGTATAATAGCTTGGGAACTGTCACTGAATGAAACTAATTTTGGCACTACATACGCAAATAACGCAATGGACATCGGCCATGCCGAGTATCCGGGCGACCAGTGTTATATCTCTGCATGGAAACACCATTCTATTTACGATGTCTATATCGCAACCCCTCACAAGGGGGCGAGGAATTATTCCGGCAATAAGGCTATAATCGTCAGTGAGCATGGCCATTGGGATTATGGCGGAGGCGGTAGTTCCAGCGATGCCCATCGTGACAATAATCCAAATGACTGGAAAGCCTGGGGCGAGACTGGCATGCTCCAGCAGGTCTGGAATCATCAGGAATCACACCATTTGAATCTCGGCCCGTCTAATATGATCGGTGACGGCCTATGGGTTGGTATTGATTATGGCTCATGGCCGTCTGGGGTTTATGATTTTCTAAGGCTGTCGAAGTTTTCAGCTTACTTCTGGCAGAGCCAGCGCAGAACTGATCTTGACCTTTCACATCTCGGAGTTGATTCAGGGCCGATGGTATTTATCGCAAATTACTGGACGAGCACATCGCCTAATGATGTAAAAGTTTATAGTAACTGTGAACAGGTAAAGCTTTACATTAATGATACGATTCAAGCAACTCAAACACCGGATACTAACTATCCAACAGCAAATCTTTTGCATCCGCCTTTTTCTTTTACCGGCCTGACCTTTCAGGCTGGAGAGCTTAAAGCCGAAGGCCTGATCGGCGGAGAGGTGGTGGCTACTCATATTGTTAACACTCCGGGCTCAGCCGATTCTCTGAATATTGTGTTTGATATTAACGATGTTCCGGCTAACGGTTCTGAGACGATCTACGTCTATACTTATGTGCTGGATGCAAATGGTACCATTGTACCGGACTACTCAGGTGATGTGAGTTTTTCTATTACCGGCCCGGCAAGTCTGGTTACTCCGGCAGATATTAATGTAGAGGCCGGTATAGCTACCGCATTTGTAAGGGTGACGAACCAGCCGGGTATGATTACTGTCACTGCTGTCTCCGGGAGTCTCAATCCCGACAACGCCAGCATTACAACCTATTAAATAGTGATATAGATTATCATCGAAAGGAAGCATCTATATGTACAGTGGGTTGCAGTAGAGGATAATTGTTTTTTTGCCTACTTTTCACCTGTTCTAATGCTCACCTGCTCTATTCGCCGAAGGCGAATACCCCCAAGGGGACTCGAACCCCTGTCACATGGATGAGAACCATGTATCCTAGGCCGCTAGACGATGGGGGCAAATTCGTTGCTCGTGACCCGGTGCTCGTATCTTGATGAATGACGATATACGAATCACGAACTGCGATAATAGCGGCGGATGGATTCGAACCATCGACCCTGGGCTTATGAATCCCATGCTCTAACCAACTGAGCTACGCCGCCATAATCGGTGGAATTTACAAAATTATCGACTGATTTGCAAGTGCTTTCAATAGATAAATCCCGGATGAATTTTTATAAAAAAGTACGGCTGTTAAACGATAGGTCTTATGGGACGCAGGATCCAGTCAATATCAATTATCGAGACATTTTGACATTGTGTTATTAAGCCAATAATCCTAAGAGCCGAAGAAAGTCCCTGAGCTGGAATTGTGTACGGACTGATCTGGAGAAATAGATGGAACAGGCTAAAGAGCGGGCAAACAGGATAAAATGCACCACAGCAGGACTGGAAGATATGCCCAAAGATGAGGTCTTTTTCAACGTCGATATACCGGTTCTGATAATCGATCCCCATACCTACCAGGTTACGGCCGCTAATCCTTCGGCCCAGGAACTGCATGGAACTCTTTTGCCGGGCCAGACATGTTATCAGTACACGCATAAATTTTCTCAGCCTTGTTCGGATATGGCTAATTTCTGCCCAGTCAAGATGGCTTTGGAACACCACCGATCAGCCATTGTTGAGCATTGTTATTACTCAAGGGACGGTAGTAAAAGGGACATAAGGATAGAAGGGCATCCTGTGTTTGACGAATATGGTAATGTTAAAAGCGTTATCGAATTCGAATTCGATGTGACCGAATTAAAGAAGGTCCAGAAGAATTCCGAGCAGATCCGTTTAGCAGTCGATAATGCCGGTGATGCCATTTTGATAATGGACAATCAGGGCAGGGTAAACTATTCGAATATGACCTTTGGAGATATGCTCCGGTTCACACCGTTTGATATTGAAGAAGAAGGTGCAGACATTATTTTTGCCGATGAGAATTTGGCGCACAGCGTTTTCGAGCAGGCTTATCGTGGTGAAAATGTTCAGGTTGAAACAAAATTAGTTACCAAGGAAGGTGACAAGTTCTCGGCTCACCTCATGGTCAGCCCTATTATAGACGAGCGGGTTGAATTGACAGGGATGCTTTTCATCATCAGGGATATTACCGAGCAGGTTGAAAATGAGAGGAGACTCAAAGAGGCAGCCAGCCAGTGGCGGACAACATTTGATTCTATCAGCGATATGATCTCGATAATAGATACTCAAGGCAAGATCGTAAAGGTCAATAAAGCCTTTGCGGACTTCTTTGACAGCACACCATCGGCTATTATAGGTAAGACCTGTCACAAGATATTACATAACATAAGTAATCATATCTCCGGCTGCCCCTTATTGAAATCCGTGAAAAACAAAGAAAAGGCAAAGCTCGAGTATTATGACGAAGAAAGACAGATTTACCTTGGAATATCAACCTATCCGATCTTCTCGGATAGTGGTGAGGTTATAGGGGTTGTGCATATTTCCAAGGACATTACCCTTCGCAGAGAAATGGAGCAGAAGAAAAGTGATTTGCTTGACGAGATAAGCTCCATTAATCAGGAGCTTAACAAGTTTGCTTATATTATTTCACATGACTTGAAGGCGCCTTTAAGGGGTATAAGCGGCCTGACCAATATTCTATACGAAGATTACAAAGACAAGTTTGACGCGGAAGGCAAAGAGACCCTCGATTTGATCATGGCCCGGGCGGATAAAATGCAGGGGCTCATCGACGGCGTCCTGCAGTATTCACGAGTTGGCAGAATAAAAGAAAAACATGTCGAAGTTGACTTGAGCGTTTTGGTGCCTGAAATTATCGATCTGCTTGCTGTACCAAGGCATATCAAAATTACCATCGAGTCAGAATTGCCGACAGTTACATGTGAAAAGACAAGGATTTTACAGGTCTTCCAGAACCTGTTAAGTAACGCGATAAAATACATGGATAAAGAAGAGGGACTCATTACTATTAATTGCGAAAGAGATGGCGGGTTCTGGAAATTTAGCGTTGCTGATAACGGCCCTGGTATCCCGGAAGACAAATTCGAAATGGTCTTCGAATTATTCAGGACATTGCAAAAGACAGAATCCACTGAAAACACAGGCGTCGGCCTGACTATTATCAAAAAGATTGTCGAGCTTTACGGTGGAAGAATATGGGTTGAATCGAAGGTGGGCGAGGGGGCCACCTTCATTTTCACTCTACCCGTAGAGGTCAAGCAGAAACCAGACAATCAGGAACAAGCGGATTAATTCATCGTTAAAAGAATTTTCTTGCTATTGTCTTCGTAAATCCTTACTAATTTACCTGCCATTGCGGTCTATATTTTTGCAGGAAAGTTTTTATGTTGAAACTTGTATTGCTCAGACACGGTGAGAGTCAGTGGAATCTGGAGAACCGTTTTACCGGTTGGACAGATGTCGATCTAAGCGATACCGGCAGGGCCGAAGCTGAAAATGCTGCCGGGCTTTTAATTAAGAGTGGATTTACGTTTGACATAGCTTTCACATCGTTGCTTATCCGGGCGATCAACACTCTTAATATTGTCCTTGAAGGAATGGGCCTTTTAAATATCCCCGTTGAAAAATCATGGCGGTTAAATGAGCGTCACTACGGCGCCCTGCAGGGGCTGAACAAGGCACAGACGATAAAAAAACACGGATTCGAACAGGTGCATCTCTGGCGAAGGGGATACGAGACTTCTCCGCCGAAACTCACAAAAGATGATAACCGCTATCCCGGCAACGATCCCGTTTATAATGATATTGATCCCCAATATCTGCCTGTAGCCGAATCACTTAAGGACGTAGTTGATAGATTCATGCCTTACTGGAATTCCGACATTATTCCATGCCTGAAAGAAAAGAAGAAGGTTTTAATATGTGCCCACGGCAACAGCCTTCGTGCTCTCATGAAGCATCTGGAAGATATTAGCGACGATGACATCCCGAACCTTGAAATACCGACTGGCAGGCCTTTGATCTGTGAACTTAATGAGCAATTAAGCCCTATTCGACATTATTATCTTGGTGAAAGTTAGTACAAAAAACTATCACCCCAGATTACAGAAAACCGGCCGCTTCTGCCGAAACAATAATTAATGTGAGGTATTTTTAACAAGGTCAATATATGCGTCCTGAAAAAGAAAATCTTGTAAATCAGCTAATGCATACAAGGAATAGTTATATTATGGGGCTTGCCGCGATGTCATTATATCAGTCCGGCCAGGCCATACCTCTGCTGGAAAATCACATTGCCGCTTTTGGTGATTATACAGTTACATTCAACCAGATAGCGGCCTTGCTGAAAAACGAATCCGAAAGAGGTATTGTCCTTAATGAATTCAATAAGATGCTGATGCGCACCACGATAAAGGAATCTTTCGAGCACATAAAAGATTATTGTGAATCGACCGACCAGTATAAATTGTTCAAGCAGCAGAAGTGGTATGAATTTGCCAGAATGATCCGTAATTTCCTGTCACACAACTGCCGGTTCATATTCAACCGGTTCGACAAAGAGCGTTTGCCCTTAAAATGGAAAGGTATCGAGATAACAGAAGAAATGAACTACAAAGGACTTGGGCTCATTCCATTCGGCAATACCCAGACATGGGAGCTCTTCCAGGAATTTGAGAATTTTGTACACAACCACATCAAATAACGCATGACCCCACAAAGGCTTGTAATTTACTATGATTTTTGATTTTGCCCCTGAAAGCACCATTTTTCAATTTCACATTAAACTAACAGCGATTTGACTTGCCCGGCCCAGCCAAAATTAGTATAAATACTCCCTTTAGGTATATGGCCGCATACAGGGGGGCCGTTAGATACCCGCCTGTTGCGTAATCTTGTAAAACTTTTAGTTAAAGGCACAAAATCATGACGCGAAAAATGGTTACGATCGATGGAAACACAGCTGCGGCCCATGTGGCTCATGCTACCAATGAAGTGATCGCTATTTACCCGATCACTCCAAGCTCACCGATGGGCGAAATTTCTGACGCTAAATCGGCAAAGGGTGAACCGAATATCTGGGGCACAGTACCGTCAGTCACCGAGATGCAGTCCGAGGCAGGAGCCGCGGCTGCTATCCACGGTGCTTTGGCTTCCGGTGCTCTTTGTACTACATTTACAGCATCGCAGGGTTTGCTCCTTATGATCCCGAACATGTACAAGATAGCCGGCGAAATGCTGCCGACGGTATTTAATATTTCGGCTCGTTCACTGGCTTGCCAGGCTCTTTCGATCTTCGGCGACCATTCCGACGTAATGGCTTGTCGCCAGACTGGTTTCGCGATGCTCTGTTCGGGCAGTATCCAGGAGATCATGGATATGAGTCTTATCGCACAGGCTTCTACACTTGAATCATCAATTCCTTTCCTGCACTTCTTCGACGGCTTCAGGTCAAGCCATGAAATTCAGAAGGTCGAGGAGCTGACAAAGGATGATATGCGTGCGATGATCAATGATGACCTCGTCGCCAGGGTTAGAGCTAACGCACTCTCACCTGACCATCCGACTATCAGCGGTACAGCACAGAATCCGGATGTATATTTCCAGGGCAGGGAAACAGTCAACAAATATTACAACGCGACACCTGCCATCGTACAGGCAACGATGGACAAGTTCGCAAAGCTCGTCGGCAGACAATATCACCTCTTTGACTATGTAGGTGCCAAAGACGCTGAAAAGCTTATCATCGTTATGGGCTCCGGTGCCGAAACCGTCCACGAGACAGTCGAATACCTCAACGGCCAAGGCCAGAAGCTCGGTGTCCTGAAAGTTCGCCTCTTCAGGCCTTTCAGCACAAAAGATTTCATCGATGCCATTCCTGAAACAGTCAAAAAGATTGCTGTCCTCGACAGAACAAAAGAGCCCGGTTCCATCGGCGAGCCTCTTTATCTCGACGTTCGCACCGCCGTTGGCGAAGCTATGGGACAGGGCAAGGGACCTTTCAAAGAGTACCCGATGATAATCGGCGGCCGTTACGGGCTCGGTTCGAAAGAATTTACACCTGCCATGGTCAAAGCTGTCTTCGATAATCTCGATGCCGCTCAGCCTAAGACAAGCTTCTCGGTGGGTATCAACGATGACGTTACAAACAGCAGCCTCGACGTTGATGAGACTTTTACTGTTTCTGACGAAGGCCTCTATTCAGCAATGTTCTACGGCCTCGGCTCGGACGGTACTGTCGGTGCCAACAAGAACTCGATCAAGATCATCGGCGAACAGACTGATAATTATGCCCAGGGCTACTTCGTTTACGACTCAAAGAAGGCCGGTGCCATGACGGTATCTCACCTGCGTTTTGGTGACAAGCTTCTTCGCAGGCCATACCTCATCGCCAAGGCAGACTTCGTAGCTTGTCATAATCCGAGCTTTTTGGAAAAATATGATATGCTCTCAAATGCCAGGGAAGGCGCGACCTTCCTGCTGACTACCCAGCACAGCGCTGATGAGGCATGGGATATCCTGCCGCAGGAAGTTCAGAAGCAGATAATCGATAAGAAACTCAAGTTCTATGTCATTGACGCTATCAGCCTGGCAACGGAACTTGGCCTTGGCGCCCGCATCAATGTTATTATGCAGACAGCCTTCTTCAAGATCAGTGATGTAATTCCTTTCGATAAGGCTGTTGCGGCTATCAAAGACGCTATCAAGAAGACATACGGTAAGAAGGGGGACAGGATTGTCAATATGAACAACGACGCTGTTGATAACACCGTCGAAAAAATCTTTGAAGTTACCGTCCCGCAGCAAGTGACAAGCAAGAGCACAATGCCGGACGTTGTACCAGCCGATTCACCTGCTTTCATTAAGGAAGTTACCGCTGAGTTAATGGCAATGCGAGGTGATAAGGTACCCGTCAGCAAGATGCCCGCTGACGGTAAATTCATGACCGGCACAACCAAATATGAAAAACGCAATATTGCTGTTAACATCCCTGTTTGGGATTCTGATCTTTGTATCCAGTGTACACGCTGTTCACTGGTTTGTCCGCATGCTTCGATCAGGCCTAAGGTTTACGATCCAAGCTATGCCAACGGCAACGCACCGGCCACCTTCAAAAGTGCCGATGCCAAGGGCAAAGATTTCGCAGGTATGAAGTTCACCATACAGGTCGCACCGGAAGATTGTACCGGCTGTGGCGCTTGTGTAGTCAACTGTCCGGCTCTTGAAAAAGACGAAAACAAAGAGCCTACAGGCAGACATGCTATTAATATGGAACCGCAGGAACCGCTGCGTGATGCCGAGAGAGAAAATTACTCATATTTCCTCTCGATTCCTAATACCGACCGCAAGCTGTTCAACGCTGCGACTGTAAAGGGCAGCCAGCTGATCCAGCCGCTGTTCGAATATTCCGGAGCATGTGCCGGCTGTGGTGAGACTGCTTATGTTAAACTGCTCAGCCAGTTGTTCGGCGACCGAACCTATATCGGAAATGCCACTGGTTGTTCATCTATATATGGTGGTAACCTGCCGACGACACCGTACGGCACACGTGAAGACGGCAAGGGTATTACCTGGAGCAACAGCCTCTTTGAAGATGCCGCTGAGTTCGCTTTCGGTATGAGACTGACTGTGGATAAATTTACAGAATATGCTGTTGAGTTACTGGATAAAGCTGCCGAAGCCGGTTGCATCGATAAGGCCCTGGCGGATGAGACAAAAGCAGCATGTATTGCTAAGGAGCCTGCCCAGGAAGCTATTGAGCAGCAGCGGGCTCGCATCGAAAAGGTCAAAGAGCAGGCCGGTAAAGCTAAGTGCGATACATCCAAACAGCTGCTGACCGTGGCCGATTACCTCGTACGCAAGAGTGTTTGGGGTATGGGTGGCGACGGCTGGGCCTATGATATCGGGTACGGCGGACTTGACCATGTTCTCGCCAGCGGTTTGGATATTAATCTGCTCGTTATGGATACTGAAGTTTACTCCAACACAGGCGGCCAGATGTCAAAGTCAACGCCGAGAGCGGCAGTTGCAAAGTTCGCAGCCGGCGGTAAGCCAATGCCGAAGAAAGACCTCGGTATGCTGGCTATGACTTACGTTAATATCTATGTAGCTAAGATCGCTATGGGTGCTAACCCCAACCAGACGGTCAAGGCCTTCATGGAAGCCGAGTCTTATCCGGGACCGTCACTGATTATTGCCTACTCGCACTGCATTGCTCATGGTATCAATATGACAACCGGTTACGATGAACAGAAAAAGGCGGTTGATTGCGGCCATTGGCCTTTATACAGATTTGATCCACGTCTCAAAGAGCAGGGCAAGAATCCTCTGCAGCTCGAATCGAAGCCGCCTTCACTCGACGTTGAGGAATATCTGTATAGCGAGAACAGGTATCGTTCATTGCAAAAGGCCAAGCCTGAATTAGCATCGCAGTTACTTGTCCAGGCTAAGAAGGATGTCGCTGAGAGATTTGCTCTGATGCAGAAACTCGCTGGCATCGAATGCGACGGTAAATGTAGCTAATAGCATTTGAGAATATTTAAGTGATTCAAAAGTGCCGGGATTTAATAATTCCGGCACTTTTTTTGCGGTGACAATATCCAATATCACGTCTTATAAAGTCTGCGTGGGTTTGTTTTTTCACAAGTTATGTATGTGAGTCTGAATAAAAACCGCATTTTTTCACACCTATAGGGTTTTGTCTTTATAAGCCGATTTTCAGTATAAAAACGGGCAAACCATCTTGAGAATCGAACCGAATTAGTTCCTATTAAGCTGCTTTTACGTTTGCTGCGGAAAATGGCTGTGATTGCGGAAAATAAAAAACAACTTGTTGCGATTTGTATTTATACGCTGCTGGCGATGGCCATTGTTACAGCCGTTGCCGCCGAGGATAATCAGCAATATTCTCGTCGGCGTGAGTACAGGATCAAGGCAGAATTTTTGTATAACTTTTTCAAGGCCGTTGAATGGCCAAAAGAAAGCATACCTGAACAAAGTGAGCCCATCGCTATTGGCATAGTTGGCAGGGATCCGTTCGGTGATATTTTAAAACCTTTGAAAAAGAAAACCGTTAAAGGCAGAAAGATTGTTGTCCGGTATTTCGATGATCCGAACCAACCAGAAGATAGTAATGAGTTGACGGTAGATATTCACGAAATAAAGAAATGTCAAATGGTATATGTCTGCTCTTCGCAACAAAAGCAGATGAAAGAGTTGATTGGTCAGATTAAGGGTTTGCCGGTTCTTACCGTTGGTGAGATCAAGGGATTTGCAGATGCTGGCGGTGTCATTAATTTCGTATCTAACAAAGAAAAACCCATCTTTGAGATAAATATGCTCGCCGCAAAAGATTCAAACCTGAAGGTAAGTTCGAAGCTTCTTAGGATTGCCAGCCGCGTTATTAACGCTAAGGGTAATTGGGGCAAGGGTGGAACTGATAAATGAAATTTAGTGAAATTAAAATCAAACACAAGATAGTGCTGCTTGTTATGCTTATAAGCAGTTTTGTCCTTGTGTTAAGTGGTGCCGCGCTGTTCGGGTTCATAAATTACAATATGAAGAACAGGCTTGCCCAGGAAATGCTCGTTGATTCAGAGGTGCTTTCTAACAATTGCAATATAGCCTTGGCTTTTAATAGTAAGGATGATATTGAAAAAACCCTCGACTTCTTAAGGTCAAAGAAATCCATTGTTTACGCGGGTATATATGATTCGCAAGGTGTTCTTTTTGGCAGATATTTCGGGCCTGACCAGGACTTTAGTGTCGTACCTGCCGAACTAAAACCCGAAGGATACTATTTTACTGACGACTATCTTACAGTTTATAAAGGTATAGTTCTCGATGAAGAAATAATCGGTACATTAGTGATTCGTTCTAACCTTGATCCTCTATACCGGGTCACTAAAAGTGTAATGGCTGGTACTGTTGTTATTTTAATCGTGGGGCTTGGGCTATGTTATTTATTGTCGATAGAATTTCAAAGTATAATATCATCCCCGATACTCAAGCTCTCAGTTGCCGCTAAGAAAATATCTCAAAGTAAAGATTTTTCTGTACGAGTCCTTGTCCATTCAGGCGGCGAGATAGGTGAACTAATCGATTCGTTCAACCATATGCTTGAACAGATTCAAGCTCGTGATGAAGCTTTAATAGATGCAAATCAAACACTTAAAGATGAAGTCGCCCAAAGAATGAAGACCGAACAGGGGCTGATAGAGTATCAGGAAAAACTAAGCAAATCCAACCAGGAGCTACAGGATTTTGCTTATGTTGCGTCTCACGACTTGCGTGAACCGCTTAGAAAAATAATCGCCTTTGGCGAAATATTGATCGAGACTCTTGGGCCGAAACTCGAAGAAGATGATAAAGACAGCCTTGAACTTATGATAGATGGCGCTAATCGTCTCAATAATATGATTGAGGCCCTTTTGACATATTCGAGAGTAACTACCAGGGGTGGTAATTTCGAATCGGTTGATATAAATAAAGTAGTCGAAGAGCTGAAAAACTTTGAGCTATCCGTTAGAATTGAAGAGACCAATGCAGAGGTTGTTATGCCGGAAACTCTTCCATGTATAGAAGGCGACCCGACTCAGATCAGGCAGCTGATGCAGAATCTGATCGCTAATGCCCTTAAATACCAGAAGAAAGACACCATTTCAAAAGTTGAGATCGGTTCGAGCGATACCAAAGACGGTATGGTTCGAATTGAAGTAAGGGATAATGGTATTGGGATAAAAGAGAATCAGGCCGGTGGAATTTTTGCCATGTTCAAAAGATTGCATTCCAAGCAGGAGTACGAGGGTACAGGTATAGGCTTGGCGGTGTGCAAAAAAATCGTTGAACGACACGGGGGAGAAATTGGTGTTGAATCCACTTATGGAGAGGGATCAACTTTCTGGTTCACAGCATCAAAGTGTAGGGATGAAAATGTAAAGGAAATCATAGTGACAGCATCACAGGAAAGCAGGGAGTGAAATGCGTGAGTTTAATTCTTCGATACCGGTTGTATTAATTGCTGAAGAAAATGGAAAAACCAGGGATTTGATGTTAGATGCGTTCAACCAAAGCGAATCTAAGCTTGATTTGCATCTTGTGGACGATTCGCAGAGCGTTATCGATTATATTAACGAAAATGGTATCATGCCGGACCTGATTTTTCTTGGCCTTGGCGATGAACCCCAAAAGAACCTGGAGCTTTTAGAGCGAATAAAGTCCAACGATGATCTTGGTATTATACCTATTGTCGTGATTATTAATTCGCCTATGGTGGAAAAATCTGACATATTGCGATGCTATAAATTGCAAGCTGCAGGCTGTATTAAAAGACCTAATGAACAAGAATTACACAGGGTTGTAAAAGGTATCGGTGATTACTGGTTTACGTTATGCAAGCTGCCTCAGGTCGATTGTTAATGCCGGATTGCAAGGTAAGAAGACAAAAATAAAAACTTTGCTGGCTGCCGGTTCGTAAACAATTTCCCGTAACTTCCGATAATAATTGACGGAATCTTAATGCTTAAACTGCCTCAAGATTGGCACAAAACCTACGATTTTTGAAATTTTTGAAGAAAAATTTCAAAAAAATCCGTTTTTCAATTGAAAAATCCCCTATTTACCTGTACGAGAAAGGCCTAAATTATAGGGCTCAAACCAAAGCTCTAATCGAACATTGCCGCAGCAGTTTGAGTATATCAGGTTTTAGTGTCCGGCAATGAAAGATGGGGTTAGATAGGATAGAGAGGGCATCACGGGCCTGGCACAACGTAACTGTATGTATAGCATGTAGTTACCGGCTTGTCGCTGAAAAAATGACCCATGGAAGGGCGGTATTTAGCAGGGAGGTTGTGCGCTTTTTAGCCCTTTTGTTAAAAATAATGAATAAGGTAGCCTTGCTTATCATAGGCCCTTATTAACAAAGAAGTTAATGTTAAGCAGTTGGGTCTGAAAACCGATGAAATAAGGGTGATTTGGCCTGCTTTGGGCCTGTTTGCAACAAGAGCTTGTTAAGGGAAACAGGAGTTATGGAGATATGAGTCGTTCGAGAGATAAGGCATTTTTTGGTAAGTTGGCTATTTGCATAGTCTTATTGGTTATGCCTTTAATTGGGGGCTGTTCAGACAATTTCTTTGATCCCACACAAATTGGACGTTTTAAGCCTGTTCCAGCTGTAAATGTTATATTGGATTCTTTGGGTGTTGCTGATGAAAAAGCATCCGAATGGGATGGTGCCGAAGATCCTAAGCCGATCGATATCATGGTTTTTGAAAACGACTATGCATTCGCATCCGGCGATGTTTTGCGAATAAGTATTTTTGAATTGCTGAATGAAGGTCAAATGTATGACCAGTCGTTTGTAGTAACAGAAACCGGAAAAATATCTCTTCCTGAAATAGGTATTATCGAAGTTACAGGCCTGACAGAATCTCTGCTTGAAGAAGAAATTAAGCGCATTCTCTCTCCAAGCATTCTTAAAGATCCGTTGGTGACTGTAACCTCAATTCAATCGGAACGTCGTACATATTCGATCCTGGGTAATGGCGTACCAGGTGGGTCGGGACGTTTTGAGATTCCACGTTATGATTTCAGGCTTAATGACGCACTGGCTGTCAGCGGGGTAGCCACACAGTTTAATGTCAGCTATGTATATGTTACTCGAAGGGTTACTGATAGAGAATTGAATTACAGCAATGGTAATGCTATTCAAAAACCAAGCCAGCTACGACAAAGTGACACAATAAGAGACGAAGATATGCTTGATATTATTGCACCTCATGCGAAAGTCAACAGGCCGGCTTCTAAAATGGTTATTACAGCTTCGGTTATGTCGCTTGAACCTGAACTATCAAGCTTAGCTGCTCCAGGGGGTTTCGAAAATAACGAAACTCAGGAAAATTCTCAGATTGAATGGATTTTCCAGGATGGTAAATGGATACCGGTGAACATAGGTGAATCTAAACCTAAAAAACATCTCGTTGACCAGTTTGATGCTCCAAAGCCAGCGGAGAAATCACAGCAGATATTACCTGAACAGTTCGAATGGGACCAGATCGGCTCTGGCGGTGTACAAACCCGTGTTATCAAGATACCTACAGATAGACTCGCCGGCGGTGACCCGAGATATAATATTATTATCAGGCCCGGCGATACTATCCATGTACCTGTTGATATAATCGGAGAATTTGCTATTATGGGCAACGTTAACAGGACAGGATATATCCCGTTAACGGGCCGAAAAATGACATTGAAAATGGCTGTTGCTGCAGCTGGCGGCCTTGGACAACTGGCTTGGCCCAAAAAGTGTGAAGTAACAAGAAGAATTGGAAGAAATAAAGAAGAAACTGTTATGGTTGACCTGGAAAAAATTGCCAGAGGCGAAGAGCCTGATTTTTATATAAAGCCTAACGACCTGATCAACGTGGGCACTCACCCGACCTCTTTCTGGAGAGCGGTCTTGAGTACGTCATTCCGGGCCACGTATGGTTTCTCATTTATTTATGACAGGAATTTCGCGGACAGGGAATTCGGTCTCCGCCATCCTTTAGGTCCATTTGGTTTTGGTGAATAAAGTTAATTATGACAGATCAAACAATCCCACCTGCTGATAACAATTCAGGCGATAGAGTTTTAAGCCAATGGAATCAGCTTGGTGTTCACAAATATATAAAAATAGGCATTATCGTGATACTTTTCTATTGGCTCTATTATAGAGAGATCAATCAGATTGTTGGCCAATGGATCAATAATCCAAGCTGGTCACACGGATTTATCATACCGCTATTCAGTATCTATTTTCTTAACCAGGAAAAGAAAAATATACTTAATCTTGAATCAAAACCAAATTACTTAGGACTTCTCTTCGTTATATGCGGCATTATTTTTTACCCGTTAAATATGGTTCAAATAAGATTTGGTTATTTGAGCCCATTATCTATGATCGCTACACTCGGCGCTGTAGCACTTTTTCTTGGCGGATGGAAGCTTGTCAGATATACATGGTTGCCTATAGGCTTTTTATTTTTCGCCATACCTTTACCTGATCGTTACTATCGAATGATAACGATACCGTTGCGTATTAGAGCTTCTTCTGTGGCTGGTGATGTGCTGAATCTTGTTAGCGGCCTTGAGGCTAAAGTAAGAGGGGTTATTATTGATATTGACTATAAAGGCCAAGAGCATGTTCTTAATGTTGCAGAAGCCTGTAGTGGAATGAGATTGCTTATGGCGTTTATGGCTCTTGGGGTTGCTATGGCATATCTCCATAAGAGGCCTTTCTGGCAGAGGCTTGTCTTGTTAGCAAGTACGATACCGATTGCTATACTCTGTAATATTATACGGGTTACCGTCACAGGCTTCATTTCCGTATTTATAGGGAGGCAATACATTGAGGGAATTTATCATGATATGTTGGGCATGCTGATGCTGCCGCTTGCTTTCATATTTTATGGTGTTTTGGCTTGGTTTATGTCTAATCTTTTTATAGAGGAAAGCAAACTTCAGCCAGCTAAGGAAGATATTATTGTTCGCAAATCAGTTAAAAAGGATAGCGAATGAAAAAGATTTTAGCACAATATAAAAACCCTGCTTTTCTTATTTGTGTTGCAATATTGCTTCTTTCTGCGGGCGGGATGTCTTTTATTGAATATCAGTTCCAAATATTGTTTACAAAAGAACACATTCCTCCGTTGAAGCCGCTTGAGGAGTTAGATGAATCCAAGCTTTGGCCTTTCGAAATTATTGCAAAGAGTAAGATCGAAACTGAAGATGAAGTCAAGAGTCTTGGTACGCAAGACTACATTCAATGGACTGTTGCGGATACCAATGCATTGGCTGGTAGTCCTGCGGGCAAATTTCTTTTATTCATTACCTATTATGGCAAAGCTGACTCGGTTCCTCATGTCCCGGAAGAGTGTTATACCGGAGGCGGTTATCAAAAAGATAGTTCAGCTTCACAGTCGATCGTGTTTGATGTAAATGATCCTAATCAAGGTATAAATAAAATCGTCCCTGGGCAATATGTTGTCTTTAAACGCAAGAAAGCCTATTTCTGGGAACCTGATATACAATTTCCGGTCTTGTATTTTTTTAATGTTAATTGCAATTATACCAATACCAGAACTGGTGCAAGAAAAGGTTTAGCCGGTAATTTTTTGGGCAAACATTCTTATTTCTCAAAAGTAGAGATTGTATTCAACCGCAGTTCAAAACCACCTTCAAAAGACCAGGCCGTTCGGGCATGCGAAAAGCTTTTAGAAAAACTTTTGCCTGTGCTTGAAAAGGAACATTGGCCTGATTCCGACATGTTGATGGGGAGAAGATAAGTTTTTCATAATAGCTGACATTACTTAACATTGGGT
>JANQHJ010000068.1 GCA_028282745.1 Sedimentisphaerales bacterium
TTCTTCCGTGACATTTTCAGTTTGAATTTCCATTTTCCCATTAGTCCTGTTATGCTTTTTAATGATATTTACAACTTCTTTCATATTAACAGCACGATAATCCGGCTGGGTGGTGCCCGGTACAAGGCTTCTGCTGTGTATCGCGTCTTCGAGCAGGATGGTTCGGCAACCTGCAGTATGGCCTGCTTGTACGTCACGATCGGAGTCACCAACAACCCATGAGTTTTCAAGGTCGATGTCCATATCTTTGGCAGCAGTTAAAATCATTCCTGGTTCGGGTTTCCGATGTGAGCTTTTTTTACAATATTTTTTTACGGCGCCTTCGGGATGGAAAGGGCAGTAGTATATTTTATCAAGCTTGGCGCCTTCACGGGATAGCAGAGCTTCGAGTCGGTCGTGAATTTTATGCAGTTTTTGTTCGGTGATGATGCCGCGAGCGACAGCTGATTGGTTTGAAACAACGACGAGTTGGTAGCCCATCTTCTTTAGCTCGACAAGAGCTTCTGGTACTGAGTCCAGAAGCTTTACCTGGTCGGGATCACTGATGTACCCCGGATCACTGATTAATGTATCGTCTCTGTCTAAAAAGATGGCCTTGTTTGCCATAGGATTTCCTATTTATCTGAATCTTTTATGGATTTAAGCTTCTCAATCGTTGCTGTTGAGCTTTTACCTTCGACGAGCGGGGCGAAAATAACCTTTCCGCCATTTTCTTTTACAAATTCACCGCCGATAACACCTTTATCCTCCCAGTCTTTGCCCTTAACTAAGATATTGGGTTTGACTTTTTTGATCGTGTTCAAAGGGTCGAGCTCGTCAAATATTACTATATAATCGATTGATTCGAGTCCGGCCAATACGGCTGCCCGGTCATGTTGGTTGTTGACGGGACGTTCGGGCCCCTTGAGCTGCTTTACAGATGAATCGCTATTTAAGCCAAGGACTACAACATCGCCTTGTTTTTTACAGAAAGACAAATATTCGACATGGCCAGGATGAATGATGTCAAAACAGCCGTTAGTAAAGACTATCTTTCGACCTTGATTGCGATGCCAGTTGAGTTCCTGAGTAATAGAGTCTATAGTGCGGATCTTTCCGCTGGCACCGTGGTTCTCAGCGATAATTTCGTTCACGATTTCATATACGGATACGGGAGCTACGCCGAATTTTTCAACTTCTATACCGCCGGCGATGTTGCATATCTGGACTGAAGTTTCGTAATCACACTCAGCAGCTATAGTGACGGCAAGGGCAGCGAGGACCATATCGCCTGCGCCGGTAACATCATAAACTTTTCTTATCCTGGTTGGTATAAGCTCACTTTTTTCATCGCAATGCAAATACGCGCCTTCTTTGTCAAGGGTTATGACTACGGCATCTAATTTCAAATCTTCGCAGAGTATTTTGGCAGCTTTTTCGGCTGTTGCATTGTCGATCACTTCAAAACCGACAGCTGCACTTGTCTCCTTGCGGTTAGGAGTAATCAAGGTTGCACCCATGTATTTTGTGTAATCAATATTAAAGGCTGGATCGATGAGCAGTTTTTTGCCAGCTTGCCTGGCAGCGTCAATGAAATATTTGCAAAGGTTGGGAGTGAGCATTGATTTATTGTAGTCCTGAAGGCAGACAATATCACAGTTGTTGAGAACTTTAGTAAAAGTATCTTTTGCTTTTTCACAAATGTCATTAGATAGCAGATCTGTGCATTCGGTGTCGATACGCATTAGTTGTTGGCGATGTCTGTGCTGGGCGAGACCAACAAGTCTTTGTTTTGTAATGGTTGGTTTATTAGGAGTTTCTATGAGGCTGTCAATGTCGGCGCCTTTGTCAGATAAGAGCTTTTTAAGAATCTTCGCATTATCATCGCAGCCGATAGTTCCAATGCACGTTACCTTTGCGCCAAGTGTTAAGAGGTTGATTGCGACCGAGGCAGCTCCACCGCAGGCATGGCTGACCTCTTTTACCTTTAAGACGGGCACGGGAGCCTCGGGGCTGATTCGGAGAGCATCTCCATAAATATAAACATCGAGCATGAAATCGCCGACGAGAAGAATCCTCGGCGAGCCCAGGTTCGTAACGGTTTTCAGCAGTTTTTCATACATAAGATAAATCACCAAGCTATTATCAATTAAGCACTTGTAGAGATTTTACACTCTAAAGCTTTATCTATCAACTGTGTTATTCGTTCGCAACCAGTAATAAGTTCAATTTCAACCTTTAAATGAGCGAAATTGATGTTATTTTTAGTGATCCAGCCATGTTGAATTTTGCTGTAATCTTTTTCTGTGGTTAGGATAAGGTCGGCATTTGAGCTTTGAGCGAGTTTGACAATACTGTCGAAATCAGTTTTTGAGTAATGGTGGTGATCGTCGAAAAAGACCGAATCTGTGATCTCAATGTCCAGAGATTTTAATGTTTCGATAAAGGAACCGGGATTGCCAATAGCACAAAAGGCAAAAGCCTTTTTATTTTGCATCTGCTCGATCGGTATCTGCATAGTATTGGCATCTATAAAAGTTATTGGTTTATGAACAGCTCTTGCGAGTACGAGAGACGGATTTATCTCGATAAGTTTTAGTTCGAGCTCTTTTAGTTGGTGTTTGCTGGCCTGGTCGATTCGGGTTATGATCACAGCGTGAGCTCTTTTTAAGAAACTAAGCGGTTCACGTAATAATCCGGCGGGAAGGACTTTACCATAGCCGAATGGATGTGTAGCGTCGATAGTTACAATGTCAATATCCCTGGCGAGTCTTCGATGCTGGAAGCCGTCGTCCATGATTAATACATCAGCGCCGGAGGTAATAGCTTCGTTAGCACCGGCGACTCTGTCCGAATTAACAATGATAGCCGCGCCGCATGAATCTGTGATCATTGAGATTTCGTCGAGAAGAGTCTGCTGGGATTTGTAACCTCTTGTCAGGACAGCTGGTTTGTATTTATCTGAAAGGTGTTTTGCCAGCCAGATTACTAAAGGAGTTTTGCCGGTACCACCGGCTGTTATGTTGCCGATGCTGATGACTGGCTTTGGGACGGAATGTGCTTTTAGGGCCCCTTTGTTGTATAGTGAATTTCTCAAGCAAATGATTAGCGAATAAAAGGTGGAGCATATTCGAAAAAGCAGGCGCATAACCGAAGCCACGATGCCTTTATGCCGGTTCGATATAATATCCTTAAACTTCGCCTGATCCACGCCTAAGCCCTTATTAAAAATATATTTATACTACTTTTAGGG
>JANQHJ010000094.1 GCA_028282745.1 Sedimentisphaerales bacterium
GAAGGTAAATGTATCTTCGTCCGGCTGGATAAGGGCCCATGCGAAGATCGCAACACTGACCATGTTGACGTTGGCCTCTTTCATCAGGCGGATATCTTCGTGCCAAATTTCTTCGGGCCATTGCTCGGGGAAATAATCCCCACCAAAAATGATTTTGGGTATTTTAGGTGTAATCATATAACAGTCCTGTTTATTAATACAATTCACTCATCGTTTAAAATGATTCGACAGGAAGAATTAAGCTACTAAATGACCCGTTATTTTTCTTCACTCAAAGAGTCTTGCTTTTATCTATTGCTCTTGGCGTTTTTACTTTTTCTATTCGTCCTTTGCCATGATATCTTCTACCGTGTAACGTTTGAGCATGTCTTTGTACTTGCGTTTGTAAACCGAGTACAGCCGCAGTATCTCAAACTCATTACCTTCCCAGTTACAGCGTCTGCAGTAATACTGGTCGAGCTCTTTTTCGTAAAGAAGGTCGTAATCCACTTCACGGAACAAACATTCCGGACATCTATAATTTATTTTGCCTGTTCTACCTTGAGACATGTTATCAACTCCTGATTCAGTTCAATGCTTTTAGTAATACCGATCTTCAGATTTGGTGCGAAAGAATAGCCTTCCTCGTAGTATCCGCCGCAGTTGTCGTTCTCCGGTGTAAGGCTGACTTTGGTCTGTACCTGCGGGATAATTGCTTCTACGTGATTGATATTCTCAGCACCGAATTCGCGACATCTGTAATCGTAGCTTAGTTCGTTTCTTGAGCCGTCTTTACCTACGACAGCCAGTAAGCATCCGGTCATATCTTCGGGGTACTCGGTCGTTCCCCAGCAGGAAGTGAGGAATTCGTCAACTTCAATCTTTGTTTGCGGGCTTGTTGAGTCAACGATCTTTCTGCTGATAATGATCTCGCCGGTGTTTTCTTTGAATGTATAGGTAGTTTGCAGCTTAATGCTTAGGTCATTAAATTCAATCTCAACTGGTTTGACTGTCAAAATGCGACAGCCTTGTGCTTCGCTGTATTGGCCGGTGCTGCGGCAGGAACTGAGGTCGATCTCTTCACCTTTATAGCGTACCTTGCAGCTTTTAATAGCGCCTTCGCCGGCGTAATGCGTAAAGGCTCCGGCACGGTAGCGAGACTGGACGATGAACGGATATGACGCGTCCTGGTTAGCGGCAGTGCCGGCTCCACAGGGGCGAGTCAGTTTCGAAGCGTATGGGCGAAGGTCAGTGATGGCTCCACCTTGCTTGAGGTCGATCTGTACGCGGAACTGTGAATCGGCGTACCAGAAGGCTTGATTCTTTGTGCCGAAGACAATGTCTTTCCAGAGGCCGCAGATAGGGCCGCTGCGAGGCTGGTTCTTGCGGAACCATTTGGCGAATTCGGTCATGCCCATATCCTCGATCTTGCCTTCCTGTTTGAGCAGGCCGTAGTAGGCGAGGAAATCTTCGTAACTCTTTTTGAGGACCCTATATTCGCATTCCCATCTGCCTGCTTTTCCCATCCAGCCTGGGCCGACATATACGAGGTTGTAGCTAAAGCCCTTGTTGAATTTTTTCATTACCTGGTATTGGTCAACGAGATTGTACATATATGGCAGTCGGTCGCCTTCATATATAAGGCCTCTTATGATATTTTGCGGGTGTGTTCCGAACATGTCGCCGGAGTTGTCCATTAGTGCCAGCAGATCGCGTGATAAATGCGGGACAGCGACGATACCGGAATCATCTTCATCATTCTCTGCGATCGCATGGGAATTCTTTTTAGAAGGTACCCACGCTGTCCAGGGCGAGCCGTCCATTAGTGTGTACCATGAATAGTTTGCATGACGGAACACTTTCGGGCCTTCCTCAAAGCATGTAGCTACAGCGATCTCGACCATTGGATATTTCTCTTTGATGTGGTTGATGAGCTCGGCGTCCATGAAATATGAGCCGGTCGATGTAGGATAAAAGCCGAATACGTCCTTGAATCGCTCGAAGGAGTCTTCGACGATCTTAATTTTCATGTCCATCGGGAACAACCACATCGCAAGCTCTTTAGATTTATGTTTTTCGCGGAATTCCTTGCAGTTGACGCCGAGGAAGGTATGGCCGATCTCGTCGCCATATTCCTTATTGTACTGTCTTGCAAGTTCACAGCATTCTTCATTAAAAAGGCTTGCATAAGTCATTTGTATTGTTGTCTTTAGCCCATTGTCATGGGCTATCTGCTGCTGAAGCCGGAAGATGTCGAGCGATTCGGTAACGACCTCTTTCTTGCTCAATTCTTCCGATTTACCGCTCTGAGCGTCAGTGTCGATATATTCAGGTATGAGCTCAGGCCTGTGAATTAGGTTTAGAATGAATTTGTCCATGTGATACTACCTTTCCCGTTTCTGTACGCACTCTTTGTTATTCAAGTAATGCTGAAATTCAAAATGTGCCGTATGATAACCAATTTAATCGAATCGCGAAAGTTCTTTGTGTGTAATGACAGCTGTTTTTTTGAGATGGCTGCTTGTTTGAGTAAACCGGGTGGAAAAAGGATATTTTTTCCACCTTTTTGATAGTCCTATGGCGAAAGGGTTTTTCTTGTTTTTAATGCGACCTTGTAATCCCTTTATTTACATAACCTTGTGGAATGTAGGGAGTTCAGTTATCTCCGTTTTTGATAGCAGGGAGTTATTTTGCGGCAATTAATATGTCAATACCGGCTTGTGTGTCTGGACTAAAGAATAGTATTTTCCTTTTTTCGAGCAAGAATTTGCTTGAATTTCTAAATAGCAGTATTGACAGAGACTTATCAAAAATGTAAAATAATATGTTCTAAATCTATGGAGTGAAGTATCGCAAGGGAGTGACAAAAGGAAATATGATGTTGGTCTCTTGTTAAACGGAAGAAGGAGCCAAGGATACAATAGAAAATTGTTGCTATAACTGGGCCATTTGCTAACGCTTAGTTGCAGAGATCTAATCCCGGCGGATAATTGATCCTGCATTGTGTTCCCAAAGCGTGCTGAAACAGCGAAAACAGGAATTGTGCTTAATTGTTTCAGTTTGCGATGGCTGTGAGGGAGCAAGAGAGCCTGCCCTCCAACAATCTGCAAGAGAACTTCCATTTAATAAAAATTGGGTTTATTGCGCTGGTTTTTTATTACACCGGCAAAAGTTTAGGTCCGTTAGGCTATTTAGTGACATAGTATTGTGGATAGGGTTTGTCGAGTCAAGATTTTGTCAAAGTGTGTTATTAGTACTGATAAAAAAGCAAATACAGGGAACTTAACGAACATAATATCGGTGTTGCGTATAAAACTATAAAACCCGCGGGTTACAGGCCATTCAAATGTAACTGACAGGGACGGAGTCTGCGCATTGGGATAAAGCTAAAGAGGCCCGGAGATGGAGATCAAATCAGGCCTTTTAAAAACAAAAAACGGTTCTGGCGAAAGGAAAGAAGATGAAAATTTCTCAAGATTTAACAATCAAGAGACTAACGGTGTACATTTTTTCGGCGATCGCGATAGTGATGTTTGTATCGGGTTGTGAAAAGACACCGCAATATCCGAGTGCATTAGAAGCCGGGCCTACTCCGGCGCCACGGTCCAATTTGATGCCGGGTGATGAGATCGAGGTTAAGTTCTTCTATACTCCCCAGTTAAATGAAGAGCAGATGATAAGGCCTGATGGCAGTATTTCTCTTCAGCTTGTTGGAGAAGTAACGGCCCAGGGCAAAACGCCTGCTGAGCTAAGGGAAGAACTGACAAGCCTTTACGCTCCTCATGTGCAGGAGAAGCTTGATGTTGCCGTTATTGTCAGGTCGTTCAGAAATCAGCGAGTATATGTAGGTGGTCAGGTTAAAAAACCGGGTGTTATCGAGATGCCGGGTAGCTTAACAGCTCTGGATGCTATTCTGGAAGCTGGTGGGTTCAATATGGAAAAGGCTGAGCCTAAGAACGTGATCGTTATTCGCCACCAGGGTGGGAAACGTTACGGTTATTCGCTCGATCTGATGCCGATACTCGAAGGTGGAGAAACTCAGCCGTTCCTCCTGACAGCACAGGATATTATCTATGTCCCGAGAACGGAAATTGCCAAGGCGGGTCAATGGGTTGATCAGCATATTAATGACTTGATCCCCAAGACAGGATTTATTTTCACAAGGACTACAGGCGGCAATACGATCAGCTTCGATACTTCAGATAAGTACTAATTGTGGCCGGGAGAATATCTGTATATCAGTGCGGTCTTTAAAGGATCGTACTATGAGGAAATTAGAGTTATTTTTGGGAAACAACCGTGCTTGAGATTGAAGAGAGAAATAGTGAAACGTCATTAAGAGACTTGTGCTATGTTCTGTTTCAGCATAAGCGGAAAATGATAGTTTTCTTCGTTTTTGTAATGTCGTTGGCAGCATTAAAAACTTTTATGACTGCTAATGTTTATCAGTCAGAGGCAACACTGTTTGTTCGGTTAGGCGGTGAAAGTATCAAGCTGGATCCGACCGCGACTACCGGCCAGACCGTGAATGTAAGTCAGTCCCGCGAAAGCGAACTGAATTCGGAGGTCGCGATTTTTAAGAACCGTGAATTGGCTGAAGAAGTTATAAAGGCAATCGGAGTTGAAAGATTTCAACAGGTATCAGGTAAAAAGAAAAAAACCAAAAGCGATCTTAAAGGCTCAAAGCAGGCTGAATTTAATCAAGTTGTACTTGGTGTAATGAATGCTACAAATGCAAAGGTTCTTAAGAATAGTAACATTATAAATGTCACTTACGAATCAGAGGACCCAAATTTTGCACAGGAAGTAGTCACAAAGCTGATAGAGTTTTTCCTTGAAAAACATATTGCAGTACACCGGACGTCCGGGTCTTACGAGTTTTTTGTTGAGCAAGCTGCCTTGAAGCGCAGTTTGCTTGGTGAGTCCGAGAAGAAACTGTGGAAGCTTAGGAATGAAACCGGGATAACTTCGGTTGAGAAAGAGCGTGCGATGCTTTTAAACCGACTCGGCACTGCAGAACTTGAGATGGAGCGGACCGAGGCAGAATTGGCGGCTTCAAGGGCTAAAGTGGAGGCTTTGCGCAAGACGTTACAGCCGACGTTGCTTGACGAGCAGTCGATCTTATTATCGCTGGAATCGAAATTTGAAGTTCAACAGCGCCAAATTAGCGAAATCAAAGAAAAGCTTAAATATCTTAACGATAATGAAATCGAGATAGGGCAACAAGAAATTTCGATCGGGAAGCAAAAAGAAGACTTTCTAAAATATAGAGAGCATAGAGAGCAGGCCAGAATCAATGATGCTTTGGAGAGAGGCAAGATCGTTAATATAAGCTTAGTTCAAAGACCAACATTACCTATCAATCCGATCAGGCCCAAGAAGGCATTAAATATTGCTTTGGGATTTGCAGCCGGAGTGTTTGGGGCATTTGGGCTTGCGCTGTTATGTGCCTATTTCGATCATTCCATTAAGACACCTGAGGAGGCAGAAGAGCAGTTAGGGACTCTGGCTTTGGCTTCAGTTCCTTTAATGAAATTTGGGAGTTCTAATGGTACTGTCTCAAACGAGAGTGCCGGGGCATTAGCTGGTATTAAAGCCAGGATTAACGATGCAGGGGCAAGTTCATTAAAACATGAGTTAGCTGAATTAAAGAATGATTACAAAAACAAAATAGCCAGGCTCGAAACGGACCATAAAAACGTTCTGGCAAAACTGAAAGAAAATAGTAAAGGATTGATAGCTAAAGCCGACGCTGAGAAAAACAAGAAGCTGGATGAGCTTGGAAGTCTTGGTATTCGTAACAGGCGTGAGATGGAAGAGATTAAGCTTCTTAAGAAGAACGAAGAAGAAAAATATCTCAATGATAAAGACAGGTTGGTTTCTGAATACAAAGATAAAAAGGCTAAAACCAACAAAAAACAAAGAGCTAAATTGGCCGGCGAGCATGAAGCGGCTCTAAATAAATTAGCGGAAGGTCACAAGAGCAAGCTTGCAGAGTTAAAAGACAAGGCTAAAACCCAGTCAGAAGCCGTTGATAAGGCAAAACGTGAATTGCAAGTGGAAATAGCCCGGATAGAAGCATGCAATAAAGAATTGCCTGGTAAGTGTAATACCGATGTGCAAAACGAGAAACACCGATTTGCTGAAGAAAAGAACAGGATAGCGACCGAGTACAAACGAGCAAAAGCTAAGCTCGAAGCTTCTGTCCAGCCGGTATCCGAGAATCAAACACCCCAGGCTAAATCTCAAACTGAGAGAGTCAAAATATTCTCTGCCAAGGATAAGGAATGCTACGAAGTTTTCAGAGAGCGTTTGCTGATGACGTGCTCTAATGGCTCGAAGAAGCCGACGTATGTCCTTGGTTTGGTTGGTTGCCATCCCGGGCAGGGCGTTAGTACGGTAAGCGCGAATCTTGCTTCTGCTCTTTCACGAAGGGGCGAAGATTCGGTGTTGCTTGTAGATGCAGATGTAAGCAGTCCTTCATTGCATAGAGTTTTTGGTGCGGAACTGTCGCCGGGTTTGAGTGATGTTTTAGCAAAGCGTATGGGTGATACCAGTATTCAAAATATGTCGGAGCAGAACGTTGATATTCTCCCGGCTGGTAAAGCTGACGGCAATCTTTCTGAGATATTCAATGCAGATGAATTTGCAGAATTTGTCGAGACTATTAGAGGTCGCTATAACTTTGTGATAATTGACATCCCCGCCTTGAGCGAGTCAAGTTCATCGGTGCGGCTGGCGAGTTTATGTGACGGCGTTGTTATGGTTGTAGAGGCCGAGCAGCTTCGCAGAGAGATCGCTCAAAGAGCAAAAGCTCAATTAGAAAAGTATAACGTGAATATCCTCGGGATCGTTCTTAATAAAAGACGTTTCCGAGTACCCCAATGGTTGTACAAGAGATTATAACACTGAAGCAAGGAAAGAGAAAATTGTAAGGGTCAGAGGAAGGGAAAATGTTTTTATCGAAGTTCACCAGAGTTTTCGGCAGTATAAAAAAACACAAGAGTGCAGCGAGGATTCATTCGGCTAAGCAATTTCGGATGATACTGGAGCATGAACGCTCACGAGCTGACCGTAATCAGCATCAGTTCTCGTTGCTTATCCTTGATATGAGTAACATCCAGAGTAAGAACGGGCATGTGAAGTGCCTGATGGAGATTCTTACTAAGCGTATCCGTTCTGTTGACGAAGCCGGCTGGATGAATAACCATAGTATGGGTGTTCTGCTTCCTTATACGAGAGAGGCTGGTGCGTGGAAGCTGGCTAATGATATTTGCCGGATGGAGTCGGTTAAAGATTATCCTCCGACTTGCACGGTTTACTCTTATCCTTCGAAGGATTTTTACGACGACGGCAATGGTGATGGCGAGACTGGCCAGAAGACCTTCAGGGATATATATCCGCAATGGCAAAAGTCCGGGTCGCGAGATGTTTTTTCTGTCGTCAGCAGTATTGTTGATGAGCCCGAATCTATGACAGGGCAGCTTGATTTGTGCCTTAAGCATCAAGGCAAGGTAAGGGATGAAGTTTTTGGGCCATTTTTGTTACAACCCCTGCCACTATGGAAACGTACTATTGATGTTATTGGTGCGACAGCTGCTATTACCCTGTTTTCTCCGATCATGCTTTTTGTGGTGATTGGTATTAAGTTGACATCCAAAGGGCCTGTAATATTTAAACAGAAAAGAGCCGGGCTTGGCGGTAAGGCGTTTGATTTTTACAAGTTCCGGTCAATGATAATTGACGCTGAGTCACAAAAAGAAAAACTCATGAAATATAACGAGCGTATTGGGCCAGTGTTTAAAATGAACAATGACCCACGGATTACTCGTTTTGGTACATTTATCAGGAAATGGAGCCTTGATGAGCTGCCTCAATTGTTCAATGTTCTAAAGGGCGATCTCAGTCTTGTCGGGCCGAGGCCTTTGGTTATCGATGAGGCACGGCAGCATAATCAATGGCAGGACAGGCGGCTGTGCATTACTCCGGGTATCACCTGCTTGTGGCAGATTTATGCTCGAGATGATTCTTCATTTGACCGTTGGGCAAGATTAGATATCAACTATATCACTCAGCGTTCTTTCTGGCTTGATCTTAAGATACTCTTTAAAACATTGCCGGCGGTCCTCATGCATAAAGGCGCATGTTGAAACATAGAGGAAGTTAGCGGGTAAAATATTTTAAAACATAACACTTTTGATTAGTCCTTTGCGCTCTTTTCATCTTTTGTGAACAGAGTTTTTTTAATTTCTCAAAGCGTTTCTTTAGTTATGTTCCATTGTAGCTGTACTGCTTTTTGCAAGTATAAATATCCCCGCCTGATGGATTTTGTAATTGTAGTTGAGCGGGCAGTTTCTATTTGAATTTCTCAGATAGTCAGATGTCATCCAAACGGAAAAAAATACTAATGCTGGCATACGCATGCAGTCCTATCCGGGGTTCCGAGCAGGGTGTAGGCTGGCATCGTGCGATAGAAGCTGCAAAATATCATGAGACATGGGTTTTATGCAGACAGCAGGGTAATGAAGATGATATCAGGCAATACTTTGCAAAACATGGTGAGCCTGAAGGATTGCATTTTTGTTTTGTACCGTTTAACCGCTTCGAGATATTTATTAAGAAAATACCAGGATTTTTTTATCTATCTTATAATTTGTGGCATCGTAGGGCATATCAAATGGCGGTGAAGCTGCATAAGGAGCAAAACTACGACCTGATTCATCAGGCCAATATGTGCGGATTCAGAGAGCCGGGATATCTTTGGAAGCTGGGCACTCCTTTTATATGGGGCCCGGTTGGCGGGACACAGAATTATCCTCGAAAGTTTCTGGGTAAGGCTGGATTTTGTGGTGCCGTTAAAGAGGGCTTACGCAGTTTTATTAATATGCTTCAATTCTGTTTTTGTCCGAGAGTTCGCAAGGCAGTCAAAAAGGCGGCGGTTTTACTTACGGCAAATTCAACCGGTAAGAATGATTTTCAGCGGTGTCACCATATTGAGCCGAGGCAGTTTTTAGAGATCGGCTTGGACAAAGTCAACACAAAAGCGGTCAGGCATACAAGTGAAAATGAGCCGCTGAAAATATTATGGAGTGGAGTTTTTGAGCATCGCAAGGCTTTTCATCTTCTTGTAACAGCCCTGAAGGGGCTTGATCCATCTGTAGATTTCCAAATGAAGATACTTGGGCAGGGACCTCTTGAAAAGCGGTGGCGTAAATTAGTTCAGAAAGCCGGCATCGGGGAGAAATGTCAATGGATGGGATGGCTGACTCGTAAAGAAGCTGTTGCTCAGAGTATGTGGGCGGATATTTTTGTGTTTACCAGTTTGAGAGACACAGCGGGGACGGTACTATTGGAGGCCCTTGGAAATGGCCTGCCGGTTATATGCCTGGACCATCAGGGGGCGGGAGATATAGTTACGCAAGAATGCGGCATTAAAATAGCTCTTACTTCACCTCAAGAAGTGGTTGATAAGATAAGGCAAGCTCTTGTTTATCTTGCTGAGAACAGAGCAAAACTCCACGAACTGTCCGAAGGGGCAGTAAAGCGTGCGGAAAACTTCCTCTGGTCACGTCAGGGGCTTCGCATGGCTGAAGTTTATAATGAAGTTTTATCAGCCGATTCAAGAAGTTAGAGGATCGATTAGGTTTTTGTTTGAGAGTATTTGATGAGCATTAAAAACGAGTCTGAAAATTTAGATGATAAAATCGCATCGCCAGGTAATGGTGGTGGTTTTAATGGAAAACCTTCACTTAACGGTTTGGTGCGTGAAGGCCTTACTTTTGTTACCAGTGCAACTGCTCGAAAGGTGTTCTTTACTTTAGCCGATCAGGCTGTTGCGAGCATTACTAATTTTCTGACGGGTGTGATAATCGGCAGGACATGTGTGAAGGAGGAATTCGGCCTTTATATTCTTGGCTTTACTATTGTATTTATCACAACCAATCTGCAAAGCTCGCTAATCACAATACCCTATATGGTATATAGCCCGAGATTAAAAGGCATTGATCATAGGCAATATACGGGCAGTACCTTAATCCATCAATTAGGTTTCGCCGGGCTTGCGGTAATAGTTCTTTCAATATCAGGTATTATTATTGCTATTGAAGGTTCGTTCGGTCTGGCCCGAGTTATATGGGTACTAGTCGGTGTGATTACCTTACTGATGCTCCGGGATTATCTGCGTCAGTTCTGTTTTGCCGGCTTGAGGATGAAGACAGCTTTGCTTCTCGATGGCTGTCTGGCGGTTTTCCAGATCGGCGGTTTGCTTTTACTTGCTCACTATAAAATCTTATCGGCAACGAATGCCTTTTGGGTAATAGGCATAGCTTGCGGAATTGTTTCTATAGTGTGTCTTACCTTTCTACGTAAGCTTTTTATTCCATCAATTCAAAGCGCAATCAAAGACTTTAGTCACAACTGGGAATTTGGTAAATGGGTTTTTGCTTCAACTATTGCGACCATAGTAAGTGCAGAGCTTTATCCCTGGATAATAGCAGGCTTTCATGGTACAGCAGCTACGGCAGATCTTGGTGTCTGTAAGAATCTAATTATGATCACTAATCCTTTTCTCATGGGTATAACAAATTTTCTCGGGCCAAAAACATCTCATGCTTATGCCCATGGCGGAAAAAAAGAGTTGCGTCATATCGTATTCTATTCGAGTATAGTGATTGTTTTTTCGGTCAGTATGTTCGTACTTGCCGTCGTTTTCTTTGGCGGTAAGTTAATTGTATTAATATATGGATCAAAGTATGTCGGTTATGGTCATGTAGTTACGATATTAGTAATAGGGCGGCTTATAACATCTATGGCGTTGGCAACCAACTGTGGGCTTTTAGCTATCGAACGTTCTAATGTGATATTCAAAAGTAACCTGATCAGCGCATTTATAACTTTGACTTTCGGAGGGCCGTTTGTCTGGTATTTCAATGTCACAGGTGCCGCGTTAGCCGTAACAGGCAGTACTACGGTCAGTGCTATTTACAGACTGGTATGTTTCTGGAGTTACACAAGAAAAATGTCAGATGACAGTCATCATAATCTTCTGGATAATTCCTTTAGGACTATGGAGCAAATAAGTGAAGAAGATTGAGAATATCAGCGTAATGATGCCGACTTATAACGCGATGCCTTTAGTTAAAGATGCGGTTGAAAGCATCCTTTCACAGACATTCAAGGATTTCGAGTTTATTGTAATCAACAGGCTATCTACCGATGGCACCGATGAATATCTGGATTCGATAACAGACCCGAGAGTTCGAGTCATACATACGGATCAGCCAGGTATTGAACTTGCTCTCAATAAAGCTATAGAAGAATCTAAGTATCGTTGGATAGCGAGAATGGATGCCGATGATGTAGCGTTACCGGAAAGGCTTGAGAGGCAAATTGAATTTCAAAGCCAAAATCCCCAGTATGCTCTTATCAGTACCGGATTCGGTTACGTGGGTAAAAATGGTAAGCCGCTTAAAGCGACCCAGCAGCATATGCTTACCGATCCGCCACTTTACAGGCCGATGGTCGATCCGATGATATTGGAGCAGGGAATGTTGTTCGATAAAGAAGCAATTATGTCTATTGGCGGGTATCGCACCGACAGCGAAGGATCCCGCAGTCTTGCCGAGGGGATGGACCTTTGTATGCGTCTCGAAGAGGCAGGTTTTCTTATGACCTCAATGCCGGATATTCTAATGCGGTTAAGAATATTGGCGGATGGTATAAGCGCTCCTAACTTTGTAACTCAGCGGGTAACATGGAAATATGTCAGGGCATGCGCGGCTGCCAGGAGAGCAAATCAGCCGGAACCTAAAAGAGATGAGTTTTTTAAAGAGAATTGGCCAAAAGGGTGCAAGCGGCTCAGGGTCGAAGGGGCAAGACAGTTTAGATTGGCTGGGGCGGCATGGAGTATGGGCAAATACTTTAGCGCAGCAGCAAGGTTGTTTCTCAGTGTAATATTGCGACCTGATCATGTCATATCGAAATTTCGTATTTATTTTTCAGTCAAAGATTAAGTATGGTTCTTAATAGTATGGAAACGTCAGGCACTAAAACACCAGAGCAGAGCATTAAAATTTTTCTCAATAGGTTGTTTGAGCTTTTCGAACAGGAGAAAATCAGTTATGCGGTAGCTCGTAATTACCATTCACTGCCGGATAGTCTTGACGGCAGAGATCTTGATGTTCAAATAGATTCTCACGATATTCCGCGGGCGTTTGAGATAGTTAAAGAAATCGCCGAGTCGCTTTCAGCTAAAGTAATGAGGATCAAGGCGGAAAACGGTTTCTGGGTAGTTGTAGCTTATTGTGGCTCTCCATTCTGGGGGCTAAAGATAGATATGCTATCGCCGCGAGGAGTAGAATGGCGAGGCTGTTATTTCCTTAATCCGGGGAAAACGATTGATAACAGGATTAAACGTGACGGCTATTATTGCCTTGATTATGACGATATAATGTTTATGCAGTTTTGCCGAGATATTACGGGCAGACTGTGCTTAAGGAAGAAATATCATGAGAAAATAAGCACTCTTTTTAACAAAGATCCACAAGAATTCGAAGTCAGGCTTCAAAGGATTTACGGGAGAAAATATGCCAGTAAACTTGAACAAGTTTGCCAAAAAGGTGAGTATGAAGGCTTAGCTTCATTGGGTAAAAAGCTAAGACGACAAATAATTATAAGAAGTTTTCTGCAGCGGCCTCTTAGTTCAATGTTGGGGATGTCCAGATATTTTATCTGGCGGTGCCGAGAATATGTGAAGCCTAACGGGATAACAGTAGCAGTTGAAGGGCCTGACGGGTCAGGCAAAGGAACTCTTATTGAAAAAGTATCAAAAGAGTTTTCAAAGGTTTTACATTTAACAATGAATCTTAATCATTTAAGGCCCGACTTTTTACCAAGCCTGAACAGCGCTTTAAATAAAGGGGAAAGAAATACAGCTCCTGTAGCAGATCCTCATGCAAGAAAGCAAAGGGGTTTTGTGCTTAGCTTAATTCATATTGCTTATTATACGATAGACTATTGTCTCGGTTATTGGCTGCGAATTCGCCCGTGTCTTGGGCGGAAAAATATTGCAGCGATTTTTGATAGATACTTTTATGATTATTATATAGATAACTATCGGTTCAGGATAACATTGCCGAGATGGGTGATCAAATTTTTTGGATTATTTATTCATAAACCAAATCTTGTAATTTTTCTGTCTGCTGATGCTGAAGCAGTTCGTCGCCGTAAGCCTGAATTGCCGATACCGGAAATTCGCAGGCAAATGAATGAAATGGAAAAGCTTGCTAATAGTCTTCATAATGCTGTGTGGGTTAATACCTCAGTTTCGATCGAAGATTCCTGCAATGATTTTATTCGCCAAATTATAAAGGTTTTAGAGAAGCGTTTATCTTGATCTTAGCAAATAGATGTTTTGCCAAGTGATAAAGACTAAAAACATATCACGAAAGAAGAGATGGTGCGATTATGGTCGAAGTGAACGCCACGCCCCATGGAAAATTCTGCTGCCATTATCTGAAGGAGCCGAAGTATTAGCTGTCGGATTAAAAGGTAAGGCTCTGTCTAGTCTTGGGCGCTCCTGGAAAACAGTTCACGCCTATAAATGCTGTGACAAAGAAGTAAGGTGGGCAAGAGAACAGGCAGAAGCTCTCGGAGAAGATGATCGGATTAAGATTATAGCTGACCTTGGTAAGTCTAATGAACGTTATTCGGCAATAGCGATTAATGGTAAATACGGCCTGGAATTTAAACCAAACTTTTTTCATGGCCTTCTTGTATCAGGCGGCATGGTAATATGGGTGGGTAATAGTAAAGATGTTCCTTCTGCTTCAGATTTGTATAAAAATGGTTATGATGGTGTGCGTTCTTACGGGCTTATGCCACCGAAAAGCCAGACATCATTGATCCCAATTTCCAGCCGCGGATCAACTTCTGCGGCCCTTGATTTGTTAATGCCAGGTACATCTAAAGGAAGGATAATGATTAAAGTTAGTCGCCTTGCAGCCAAGTTTGGATGTCAAAAGCGGCTTGCGTCTAACAGGGTGGTGATAGGGCAAAAGCAAGGTCGGCTGAATGAGGGAGAATATTTACAAAACTGGATCGGTAAACAGATTGGCGGTCTTATCACTGAATTGGCGGTTTATGTTGGTTGGGAGCGGCTTGTTGTTCAGTTGCTTGATGACAAAAATAAAGTTTGCGGCATATTGAAATTTGCGGAAACATCTCGCGGTAAGACAGCCAATGAACATGAAGAAAAAATTCTTAACAGACTGCAGGCAACTTCGGAACTCGATGGTTTAGTCCCACGAATATTGCATAGAGGAACATGGCAGGGCAAAAGCTTTCATGTTCAAAGTGCAGCTGATTTTGGGCCAAGGAAATATTCAGCTCGGTTGACGCCATTTCATATTGGGTTTTTGAAAGTCCTAAGTCAGCTTGATAGAAGTGAAATATATCTTAATGAATGGCCGAGATGGCAGGAAATAAAAGACTGGATTAACAATAGTGAATTTACTTCTAATAAGGATTCAGAAGATTTAAAGAAAGCTTTGTCACGCTGTGAGAAGAGCCTAAATGGATTAAAAATTCCTTTTCATCGTGTACATGGCGATTTTAATCCATGGAATATTATCGTTGGCTCTGGTCGCATAATGGTAGTTGACTGGGAAGAGAGCCAGCCAAGTGGTTTGCCATACTCTGATCTATTGCGTTTTATTACAGCTAAAAAAGCGGCTCGTAATAACAAGCAGCCATCGATACAATATATTTTTTCATTGGTTAATTCATTGGTGAGAACAGGTTTTGATATTGCGAAAGAGTCATTGGCAACTGAGTTGGCATTGCTCGCAGCTGTTAACGAATGCTGGACCCGTTACAGCTGGTGGCAGGGAGGTAATTTGAGATCATCTGCAAGGAGGCCCGCCAATGATTAAAAAATTATCTACCACGGTAGAAGATACCGGAGAAAAATTTTCGTGGGTCAGTTGTATATTTCTTTTATTTGTTTTTTTTACTTCACATCATCATATTATAGATATACATTCATATCTCGAAAATTTTCGAGGTAAGCAAGAGCAAATTGATGCCGATAAAATTTCAGAGGCGACAGAAAAGGGAGATCTTAAACGCCAAGTCGCAATTAGTTCACTGGGGCTTTTTGGTTTTTTGTTACTAATACAAAAAAACAAACGAGTTCTGAAAATCAAAAGTTTCATGTCAATACTGATGATATTTTTTGTGATATGGTGTGCGACCAGTCTTTTATGGTCAGAAAATTACAGCCTGACATTTCGAAAAATAATAATATTTATATTATTCAATGTGGGTGTTTTGGCAGTTGCGAAAAGTTTTTCGCTCCGCAATTTAGTTAATTTGGCTTTTATCTGCTCTTTGGTTTTTTTTATCATTGGTGTTTTGGCTGAGGTA
Organism: Sedimentisphaerales bacterium; assembly: GCA_028282745.1. Taxonomy (GTDB): domain Bacteria; phylum Planctomycetota; class Phycisphaerae; order Sedimentisphaerales; family Anaerobacaceae; genus JANQHJ01. The sequence goes on from JANQHJ010000094.1 coordinate 15,403, forward strand.
AGCTTGATAGCAAGTTTTCACCCCTTTAGTGTCACGTATAGATTTTGTGGAACATTGCATCCTAATCATCAGGGTTGGAATCTGGCGATGCTTATCTTTTCAGCAACAATCCTTGCAAACGAACATTCTCATAGAAGGCCCTTTTTCATAGCAACAGCGATATTAGCATTTGTATTTCTCGTATTAACCAAATCCAGAATAGCTCTTGCAAGTGCTGTAATAGTGATGGGAGTGTATTGGAGTGTCTTGTCATTGAAACGCAACAGGTATTTAGCTTTTGCGTACTTTTTCGGTTTTATTTCATTGGCTTGTATCCTCCCTGTTTTGATGGAGGGTAAGTTATTAGATAGTGTCCGTCCGATTTTATTGTTAGGCCGAGAGTATGAGGGGCAGGAAAATGTGACGACCTTATCGGGACGAATACCTCTATGGCAGCAGTCTTTAGAGTTTGCCAAAGAGCGCCCTTTAATCGGGTATGGTTATAATGCCTTCTGGACCCCGGATCGATCATTAGAGATGGCGGAAAATATTGGATGGGGTATTACTGGTACGCATAACGACTATATTAATTTGCTTCTGGGAGTTGGTCTTACCGGTGCGCTCATGTTCATTATTATTATGCTTATGGGAATAGGCCGGATAGGGCTGCTATATAGGTTGACTTATAATCGTTACATCCTGTTTTCCGCTATGATGTTGATATTTTACAGCCTGGTAATGATGGGCGAGATGATATCATCAGAGGTTTGTGTGCCTAATTTAATAACATCAGTCATATTAGTTAAGATCGGATTCGTTGTACCGGTAATTGAGGCTCACTAGAATGTCACTAAAGCTGTCAATTGACAGTTTCTTTAATCTTTTAAAAGTGAAACTATGAAGATATCGATTGTAACACCGAGCTACAATCAGGGACAATTTGTTCGTGAAACGATAGAGAGTGTTTTGGCTCAGGATGTGCCGGATTTAGAGTACATGGTGCTGGACGGCGGCTCGACAGATAATTCTGCTGATATTATCAGGGAATATGAACCTCGCCTTACTTATTGGCATTCAAAGTCTGACAGGGGGCAAGCTGATGCGATCCACAAAGGTTTTGAAATGAGTACAGGAGATATTCTTGGCTGGGTCAATTCGGACGATATGTTAAAGCCGGGTGCATTGAGTTTTGTCATGGATATATTTAAACACAATCCGGAAATCCATTTTATGTATGGAGGATGTGAAATTATCGACGAGCAAGGCAGGCATATAAAGAATCTGCTTGAGCCTTGCTATAATGAGAAATGGCAGCTTTATATTCGCTGCTGTGTTCCGCAGTCATCTTGTTTCTGGCGTCGTGCCCTTTATTTTGAGACAGGTGGACTTGATACATCTTTACATTATGCGATGGATTATGACCTATGGTTTAAATTTTATAACAAAGCAAAACCGCATATAGCAAAGAAAATCCTGTCCAGCCAAAGAATGTATGCCGAGACAAAAACTCTGTCAGAACCCGGCATCCTTGAAGAAGAGAAGGAAAGGGTGAGGCAAAGATACTTTAAGCTCCCGCCTTACAGGATAAGATGGATTTTCAAAATACTTTGGCGAATTCAAAGGATCATGAGAAAGACGTTTGCTGGTTGCTATTTTGATTCCTGAGAATTGGCCTGTGATATAAGAGGCTCGAAGATTCTTTTTCTCTTTCTTTTAATCATTACCCCAATTGATTTGTTTAAGTAAGTTTAAGGAATGATTATATGCGTATTCTTTATGTAAGCACCTGCTATCCACCGTCAATTGCAGGGGCACAAATACATTTGCATCATTTATCTAAAGCTATGAAAGAAGCTGGTGATGAAGTGAGTGTGGTATCTCATTGGTCCAGGAACAGGACCGATTGGTTACGGGGCACCACTTTTTTGTCAGATTCAGCTAAACATTACCAACACGAAGGAGTTAGTGTTTCCCGTCTTGGTTTTTCCCGTTCAACTCGTATTGCAATGTTCCCATGGGCAGTTCTCTATTATTTTCTGATGAAGAAATCGATTCAGAAAATATCTGGCTATATGATGCCTTACTTTGAGGATGTTGCGGGCGAGCCATCATTAGTTCATGCGACAAGAATAGGCAGAGAATTTATTGTTCGAACATCGTTGGATTTCGCGCGTCAGCGGGGCATACCTTTTGTATTAACACCTAACCATCATCCCAGGTGGCGCAGTTACCCGTATTATGAATATGATAAGATATACCGTGAAGCGGATGCTGTTATCGCGTTAACACGAGCCGAAAAGGAAACGCTTGTTGCCGAAAAGGGAGTCACCGAAGAAAAGGTGCACATAACCGGCATAGGCCCTATTTTGTCCGATAAATATTCAGCAGGCGATTTTAGAGCCAAATACAATCTTGAAGAAAAGTTCGTTCTATATTTAGGTCGTCAGTGTAAGTACAAAGGGGTTGAGGCAATTCTAAAAGCTGCGAATATTGTGTGGCAAAAGCAACCAAAAGTTAAGTTTGTTTTCGTAGGGCCACACACTAATGACTCACGAAAACTGTTTAAGGGGTTCCATGATCCGAGGATAGTGAATCTTGGCACTGTCGATATTGAAACTAAGACATCTGCACTCGCTGCATGTGAGTTTCTTTGCATGCCTTCTTCCCAGGAGAGCTTTGGAGGCGTTTATGTAGAGGCTTGGTCACTGCACAAGGCAGTAATAGGAGGACGAATACCACCTATTGCGAGTGTTATAGATGAAGGTCAAGATGGACTTCTGTCAAGTCAGGATCCGGATGAGCTGGCAGAGAGGATTTTGTCGCTTCTCTCGTGCCCATCAAAATGTCAGGCAATGGGCGATGCTGGTTTTCAAAAAGTCCAGACTGAATATACCTGGCAAGGAATAGCCAAAAAAATCCGTATGATATATGAGTCACTGGGTTCTTAAGGATTATTGTTATGGATAAAACACCCAAAATATTTATTGATAATATAAATGATGATTATGTGGGGCGGATTCGAGAGGCCTTCGATTATCTCGAACTTGGCTCAAGGATCAAGCATGGCGATACGGTTTTCATAAAGCCGAACCTGACTTTCCCTCACTATGTCGAAGGTGTTATGACAAGTTATGAGTGTATAGAGAGTCTTGTTATAGCCCTGAAGGATTATACTAATAAGATAGTTATAGGGGAATCTGATGGGGGCGGCTATAACAGGTTTTCAATGGATGAGGTGTTCGAGAAAACGGGGCTAAAAGAGATCGAGGAAAAATATGACATTCAGCTTGTGAACTTGTCAAAACTTTCCGCTCGCAATATTCATTTCGAATACAAAAGAAAACAGTTCGCTGTGCCGATGCCAACACTTTTGCTCGATGAGGCCGATCTTTTTATCACCGCCCCGGTACCGAAAGTTCATTCCAATACTGGTGTCAGCATGTCTATCAAGAATCAGTGGGGCTGCATACAGGAGCCTAAGTTAAGACTTAAACTTCATCCATATTTCGCAAAAGTGATAGCTGAGATTAATAAGTCTATCAAAGTTGCGATCTCTGTAATAGACGGCACATACGGTTTGAATCGTAACGGGCCTATGCGAGGCGATGCGGTGAAGCTGGGCTGGATGATGGCTTGTGATAATATTCTGGCTGGCGATATAGTGTGTACTGAGATAATGCAGATAAAGCCGGAATCGATTAAATATTTCTACACAACTAATAACGGCCAGCAGTTGCCTAATGCTGATAGTTTCCAGTTCAACCAGAATTACAAACAGTTCATCGGCCCAAAATTCAAGCTCAAAAGGGATTTCTTGGATTATCCGGGCTTTTTCGCTTTTCGGTCACCATTTTTGGCGTACCTTGCATATCATTCTCCTTTGTCCAAGCTATTGCATAAAGTGCTTTATCTGTTCAGAGAAGAATTCTATGAATATAAATAACTGTTGGATTGTGCGGTAAAAAAAGGCTACTCTTTAATGGAAACAGTTAATATCCTTGGTGTACCGATCGCTGCGGTCAATATGGACCAGGCGGTGGATATAATTGAAAATTGTGTGCGGGACGGGCGAAGTGAATATGTGAATGTCGTTAATGTTCACAGCATTATGGAAGCTTACTATAACAAGGATTTCAAAAGCATTCACAAAAACGCTCTTATGTGTACGCCTGACGGTATGCCTCTGGTATGGATAGGCAGGTCAGCGGGGCATAAAAATATGACGAGGGTTTATGGGCCGGGTCTAATGCTGAAAGTTCTTGAAAGATCTGTGGAAAAAGGCTGGAGCCATTTCTTTTATGGCGGTAAGCCTGGTGTAGCTGAGCTGTTAAGAGATAAACTTGTTGAACGGTTTAAAGGATTGAAAGTCGCGGGCGTTTTTTCACCGTCTTTTAAAGCGATGGACGAAAAAGAAGAGAGCGAATTGACGGATATGTTCAATGAGCTGTCGCCGGATATTACGTGGGTGAGCTTAGGTTGCCCGAAGCAGGAAAAATGGATGGCTGGGCACGTTGGTAAGCTTAACACCAGGGTAATGATCGGCGTCGGAGCGGCGTTTGATTTTCATACCGGGCTTGTTAAAGAAGCCCCAAAGTGGATGAGGTCGGCTGGGCTGGAATGGTTTTTCCGGCTGTGCTGCGAACCAAGAAGGTTGTGGAAAAGATATTTAGTTTATAATAGTTTATTCATTTGGAACTATACCCTGCAACGTTTAGGGATAAAGAAGCCTTGTTGAAAAGAATAAGGTGGTGTTGCCGAAAGGCAATATTATCAGGATGATGGTGGGTAAAAAGAAGGTATATATAGCTGTGAACGGCTGCCAGGAAAATCACATGGACGCCGCGCTGGTACAGCAGTACCTCGGCAGCAAAAATGAATTCGAGATATCCAGGGATATTAGCCAAAGTGATCTGGTATTGGTTCTTGGCTGTGCCGTAACTTCACATGTCGAAAATGAAACCATCGATATTGTCGAATATTTAAGAAAGAAAAAACGCCCCAATGCCAGATTACAGGTAATAGGCTGTGTTTCCAAGATCAGAACCGAACTGGCTCAAGGCGAATCCTCATCTGATATTCCGTTACAAAGCATCGAAGATATTTTGCGAATGGAAGATGGAGCCGATGATTTTACGGTCAATTCTTTGTATGAAAGTAGTGAAGATGTCCTGGATTGGGCTGCGGGCAGAAAGAGGGATTTATTCAAATCTTATGTGGTAGCTAACAAAAAAGGATTCTTCTCTACTATTACTTCTCCGGCCTTTAACTTTCTATACAATTTTGTCAGGTGGTATAAAGAAATAATCGAATCCAGCATCGAGATTTGCAACGAGAAGACCTTTTGTATCAAGGTCTCCACCGGCTGTGTTGGCCAATGCAGCTATTGTTCGATAAGGCAATCGAGGGGCAAGATAAAAAGCAAGGCAATAGATGATGTTCTTGCAGAGTTTCAAAAGGGATTGGATCAGGGGTACAGGGATTTCGCTCTGCTTGGTACGGATGTTGGAGATTACGGCAAAGACCTTGGGATAAATCTGATAGATCTATTGAAACGCATAGTTAATCTTAAAGTTGACTTTAGACTCAAACTAAGGAACATTAATCCGAGGTGGTTGATCGCCTCTTATGAAAAACTTTGTAATGTTCTCTCCAGCAGTAAGATCGTTTACATCCAGTCACCTGTCCAATCTGGTAATAATAAGATCCTGGACTTGATGAACAGGGGCTATCGAGCAGAAGATTTCAAAAAGGCTGCCGAAACTATACATCGACGATTCCCAGCTGTTTTTTTAAGAACTCAGGTCATTGTCGGCTTTCCGAGTGAAACCGATAAGCAATTCAATGATTCGATGGTTCTTTGCGATACCGGCATATTTAATTATGTAGATGTTTTCAGGTACACAAAAAGGCCGGGAACGAAAGCCGCTTCCTTTGAAGATGAAGTCCCTTTCGATATTATTATGAAGCGATACAGAAAATTGTTTTTAAAAACACTGTTTGCAAATCCTATGAAAAAGATAAGCAGTATCTGTCGCTTGAAAAGTAAAAAAGCGTTTTAGGCTAAATCTCAAAGGGATAAATATGCGTATCTTTATAATTTCCTTTTTAACAATGGTTTGTTTTTACTGTGAGGGGGTAACTTATTATGTAGATACTTGTTCAACGGGCGGTGGAGATGGTACGACTCCTGACATAAACGGTCCGCATGCAGCGTGGAAAAATATTACGGATATAAACGACCTTGCTCCAGGTGATGCAGTACTATTGAAACGGGGTTGTACATGGAGAAAACCTCTGATAGTTGGGGCCTCTGGTTCTCCAGGCAATCCTATTTTATATGGTGCCTATGGGACGGGGCCCGATCCTGTTCTTAATGGTGCAAGTTTGATAACTAACTGGGCAAAGGCCGATGGCACTAATATTGCTAATGTGTACAAAACCTATCAATACAATGAACCGAATATGGTTTTTTTTGATGGCATATTTGGCACTAAAATACCAGCTCTATCAAATCTCAATGGTGTAAATCAGTGGTTTTGGGATTCGAGAACTCTTTATATATATTCTGCTTCTGATCCCAATATGGCTTATACGAGCCCTGGTATAGAAACCACAACTATCTGGTGGAATGGTATATTTTGCAAATATTCCCACATTATTATCGAAGATATTACTGTTAAACATTTTAAAATAGACGGAATACAAATAAAACCCAATACCGGAAATGGCCTGACAGATGTCATAGTTAGAAGATGTCGCTGTACTTACAACTGGGCAAATGGAATATACTCCTCGAACAATGACAATCAGGCTGACTATAGTGTATCAAATGTTTTAATCGAGGATTGTATTTTCGATTATAACAGAGAGTTCGGAATTAAAATTTATGAATACTCAAACAATATTAGCGTAAAAAATAATTCAGTGCATCATAACGGCTGGATACCTTCGAGCCCTTGGGGACGCCATGGAATAAGTGTAAGGGGCAGTACTCCAGCGAGAGGGCCTAATGAGGTTATAATAGAAAAAAATACCGTCTATAACAATTATGAATGTGATCAATGCCCGAGTCCCGAAGGTGCTGGTATCCAGGCTGACGACAATGCTAAAAATATCATAATTAGATACAACAATATTTATAATAATGAGGGACAGGGGATTACATTGAACGTTGCTAATAATTGTAAAATATATGGAAATCTTATTTATAATAATGGTGATGGCGATAGCTCTGCAGATAGCGGTATTATGCTCATCAACAGTCATCACAATAGTATTTATAATAATGTCATACACGAAAATCGCAAATATGGTATTTACGTCTATGATACCACCGGACGGACAACTGATACGGTAATAAAAAATAATATATTTTCAAAGAACGCGATTTTAGAGCTAAGAGTGTATCCTGGTGCACAAAATAACTTTACAAGCAATTATAATCTTTTTCATCATCCACAAAATGATTCTTTTATAGAATGGGTGAATGGTTTTTATTCATTTTCACAATATAAAACAGTTTCAGGCCAGGATTTCAAATCGATACAAGCAGACCCATATTTTATCGACCCTAATAATAGTAACTTCCATCTTAAGGAAACTTCACCATGTATTGGCTCAGGAACAGATATGAAAATCCAGGTCAACTATGACGGTAAACCAGTGGGCTGTATTTACAATATTGGTGCCTATTAGTTAAAAAAATGCTGATGATTCAGATGATTCAAAGGCCGCTAAGTATTTTCACTTGGTGGCTTTTTTTATAGCCCTAACTGCCGTGGCAGCCATAATGACAGCCATGGTATATAAGTGCACAGCAGCAATACAGCTATCATCGCTGCGAAGAATATGAGCATATGTCGTATTACTTGAGCGACTGATATTTTTGATATCCCGCAGCCAAGGAACAAGCAGGTTCCGACTGGTGGGGTGCACAATCCGATACATAAATTCATTATCATTATGATGCCGAAGTGCAGGGGTTTTATACCGAGATTTTCAACGATAGGTAAAAATATCGGAGTGAATATTAATATCGCCGGTGTCATATCCATGAATGTACCTACTATAAGCAACAGAATGTTAATTAGAATAAGCAGAGCTATCTTATTATTTGTCAAGCTGAGCATTGCGGAACTGATGTCCTGAGGTATCCGCTCGGCGGCAAGCACCCAGCTCATTGCCATACTTGTACCGATCAGCAAAAATACTACCGCTGTTGTTTCACCGGCTTGTAGGAGAATCTTAGGTATATCCTTTAGCTGCACTTCTCGGTAAAATAAAACAGCTAACAAAAATGAATAGAGCACTGCTACCGATGACGCTTCTGTTGCGGTAAAGACACCTTTTAGAATTCCGCCCAAAACTATGATAATAAGCAGTAGCGCAGGGACCGCTTCGACGAATCCAATAAAGCCTTTCCATGACCGCTTTCGGCCGTAGATAATAATCATTGCAATTGTTGAAAGGGAGTATAGTGCTAAAAACAAGCTCCAATTTGCATGGGCTGTGACCCCACATATCCTCCAATATAAGAATCCCCTGATAAACCATGCTGGCATAAGCAATAGTCCAATCAAGCCGGTTATAATAGTTCGCTGCTCTTTTGTTTTTCCTGATAAAGACATACTAATGCCGATTACGACCATAACCACCATGATAATGATGATTAGTATTATGGTTGCAATATTAAGTATCTTAAGCGATGAAACAGTTTTTTGCTGAATTAATATTTTTTGTAATTGCTCTGTCGGTAGAGCGGCTGTTTTTTGCATTGTCAATATGAGGACAGGTACTATAACGATTAGTATCAGGCCTATTACACGCAGCATTATTTCGTTAAATTCATACAGTTCTCCCGAGCCGTATTTTCTTTTAGCAGCGATCATACCAGCTACCATCATTAATGATAAACCAACCAGGATACCCGGTACGACACCTGCCATAAATATAGCCGCAATAGAAACAGCTCCGCCGGTTGCCAGCGAATAGACAATCATAACGTTGCTCGGCGGTATCAGCAGACCCGTAGTGGCCGCGGTTATAGTTATTGAAGTATTGTATTTTCTTTCGTAGCCCATTTTATTCATCAACGGGATCATAAAACCACCTACGCTCGATAGTGCAGCAGTAGCTGATCCCGAAATTGCCCCGAAGAACATGCAGGTCAAAATATTAACAAAGGCGAGTCCGCCTCGAAAACCGCCTACCAGGACATTCGCGAAATCTATCAGCCTTCGCGCTATGCCGCCGTGCCCCATCAAAAGGCCGGATAAAATAAAGAAAGGTATTGCCAAAAGCGAAAAGCTGTCGATTCCGGTCGCTACTTTATGTGCTACTGCGGTAAAAGCCGGCAAGTCACCCATAATAAAGATCGCGACCATTGAAGCTATGCCCATGCAGAAAGCAACGGGTACGTTAAGAACCAATAAAATGATGAAAGTAATGACCAAAATAAGAACAGCTATATTCATATCAGCCTTTCTTTAATCGACTTCTTCCAATTGTTCGTGTTTGGTGACGACTTTCTCAATGGCGGGTTTACCTTTAATACATGCAGCTAATCTTTCAGCAAAAGCTATGAAACTGTATAGAGCCATAAAGCCCCCGCTAATAGGCACTGCTAAATAAACATATCCCATTTCTAAATTCAAAGCTGGTGATTGCTGTTGTAATTGGAACGTTACTCTTACAAGATCAAGCCCCCCGTAAACCATTACGCCTATGGAGAAAATGATAATACATAAGAATACGAACATCTCGATATAGACTTGTGTGACACGATCGAGCATGCCGACAAAATAATCAATACCAAGATGAGCTCCTCTATTTAGAGCAACAGCAGCTCCGAGAAGAGCTACCCATATCAAAAGAAATGTTGCCAGTTCCTCCGTCCAGCTGCTCGGATCCTTTAAAACAAACCTCGTAAATACTTGCCAAAGGACATCTGCAACAAGGGCAGCGGTCGCAATAATCACCAATAGCTCAAGCGATTTATCTAATATGTTTTTGATAGCCTTCATTATTTTTGCCTTTAGTCTATAAACTCTATTTGACTTTTTGGATTTCATTTATGAGCATACCGAGTTCGACATCTCTTTTTTGCTGTTCTGTGAGGGGCTTGCCCTTTTGCGCTCTTTGGGCCAATTTGATATATTTTTGCCATATCGATTGCACAGCCTGCCGAAAGGGGGCCTTGTCAGGATATATTACTTTGACACCCTCGGCTTGGACTTTTTCCAGCGAGGCTTTTTCGGATTCAGTCCAGAGTTTGCGATTATACACAACCGCCTCGTCAATAGCTTCTGTGATGATCCTTTGTTTTTCTTCGGATAAGTTTTTCCAGATGCGTGTGCTTATAACCAGCATATCAGGCACACGGGTATGCTCGTCGAGGATATAGTATTTGGATATTTCATAATGTCTCGAGCTGACGAATGAAGGTGGATTATTCTCTGCCACATCTACCACACCCTGATCGAGGGAAGTGTATAGCTCTCCCCACGATATCGGAGTTGGCGAGCCGCCCATTGCTTCTATCGTCTGAATTGCCATGACGCTCTGAATGACGCGGACTTTCAAGCCTTTAAGCTCTTGTGGAAGGTCGAGTTCTTCTTTTGTATAAAAACTCCTCGCTCCAGCATCGAAATAGCAGAGACCTTTTAAATTTTTCTCACTGCCGGCGTCAAGAAGCTCTTTGCCTAAATCACCCAAAAGGACATCCCAGTAATGCTGCGAGTCTCTGAACAAATACGGAATGCCGAATATCCTGATCTTAGGGACAAAAGCTTCCATTGCTGAGGAGGATGTTTTAGTCATGGCGAGATAGCCGAGTTGCAAAGCTTCGATAGATTCTTTTTCACTGCCGAGCTGTTCGCTTGGAAATATCTGAATAACTATTTGCCCGTTTGATCTTTCTTTAACAAGCTCAGCCATATATTCCATCGTTTTGTGGACGGGGTGTTTTGTATTCAATGAGTGTCCCAATTTGAGAACTGTTACTTCACTTGAATTACCTTTTTGTGAAATACTGTAACCAACAGCTAACATTACAAGCATTACAGCGATGAAAAGGAACAATCCTTTTTTCATATTGTCACCTCGATGTTTTTTATTTTATCACTATCCCGAGATATTCGCAGACGTTATTGAAGCAGATGTTTTCGACCATCTGCCCGAGCAGTTCCATATCATTAGGTATCTCGCCGTTTTCAACATCATTGCCCAGCAGATTGCAAAGTATCCGCCTGAAATATTCGTGTCTCGGGTAAGAAAGAAAGCTTCGTGAATCAGTCAGCATACCAATGAACCTGTTTAATAATCCAAGACTTGACAAAGCTGCCATTTGTTTTTCCATGCCATCCTTCTGGTCGAGGAACCACCAGCCCGAACCAAACTGCATTTTGCCAGGCACTGAACCGTCCTGGAAATTGCCTATCATAGTAGCGATCACTTCGTTATCAGCTGGATTGAGGTTGTAAATTATTGTTTTGGCAAGTTTGTTTTGGCTATTGAGCTTATTGAGGAATTTCGCCAGTGGTCTTGCCTGTTCGAAATCACCGATAGAATCGAAACCAGTATCAAGCCCAAGTTTTTTTAACATCCTCGTATTATTATTTCTCAGGGCGCCCAGATGTAATTGCTGGGCCCAGCCTTTTTCATGGTCCATTAAGGCGAATTCTAACATCATCGCAGACTTGAATTTCAGTTGCTCATTTTTATCAATGCTCTTATCTGCTCTTATCTTATTAAAGATACCCTTGATTTCTTTTTGGGTATGATCCTCGGCATAAGCAGCCTCTATACCGTGGTCACTAAGACGGCACCCGGCATCATGAAAAAAATCATGTCGTTTCCTGATTGCTTCAAGATACGAACCATAATCTTTAATATCAATGTTGCTGCACTCAGCGAGGGCATCGATATATTCATTTAAAGCGTTAATATCCTCTGTCGCCACAGCTTTGTCAGGCCGCCATGCAGGGAGTACCTGGATCTCAAAATTGTCTTCTTTGATCTTTTTATGATATTCGAGGGTGTCTATAGGATCATCAGTTGTGCATATTGCTGTAACATTTATTTTACGCATCAGATTTCTTGTGCTGAATTCCGGTGAGTTTAGCATTTCACTGCAGCGGGAGTAGATTTCATCCGCAGTTTCAGGATCGAGCAGTTTTTTTACACCGAAATAGCGTTTAAGTTCTAAATGTGTCCAGTGATAAAGCGGATTACGCAAACAATAGGGGACAGTCTTAGCCCATTTCAGGAATTTTTCTTTATCACTCGCATCGCCGGTACAATACCTTTCGTCAATACCGTTCGTCCTCATGGCCCGCCATTTATAATGATCCCCATAGAGCCAAACCTGTGTTAGATTTTCGAACTGAATGTCATCGGCTATTTGTGATATCGGCAAATGACAGTGATAATCAAAAATAGGCATTTTCTCTGCATGTTCATGGTATAGAGCTTTTGCCGTTTCTGTTTGCAAAAGAAAATCTTCAGTCATAAAATCTTTCATAAGAAAATTCTTTGCCTTTTTATACTATATAAGCTGACGCACTTGTCGTGCCGCCTCTGCCTGTCCAGTTAGTATGGAAAAATTCACCGCGCGGCTTATCGATCCTTTCATAAGTATGCGCACCGAAATAATCCCGCTGGGCCTGTAATAGATTAGCAGGCAATCTTTCACTTCTATAGCCGTCATAATAAGCCAGTGCCGCACTAATAGCCGGCAGGGCAATTCCCATATCAACAGAAGCTATAACAACACGCCGCCATGAATCCTGAGCATCTTCAACCGCTTTTTTGAAGAATGGATCGAGCAGTAGATTGACCAGGTCAGCGTTTTTGTCAAAGGCCTCTTTGATCTTGCCTAAAAAGACCGAGCGAATTATACATCCGCCTCGCCACATAAGAGCGATACCGCCGTAATTAAGGCCCCAGTCATACTCAGCTGCCGCAGCTCGCATTAACTGATAGCCTTGGGCATAGCTTACTATTTTTGATGCGTAGAGAGCCTGTCTCAAGTCATTGATTATTTGTTTTTTATCGCCATCGAAAGTTTTCTTCGGCCCATTGAGTATCTTCGATGTTTCGACTCGCTGCTCTTTCAAGGCCGAAAGGCATCGTGCGAAAACCGCTTCACCTATGAGTGTCAATGGCTGGCCTAAATCAAGGGCCGCTATAGCAGTCCATTTGCCGGTCCCTTTCTGGCCCGCGGTATCGAGTATAAGATCGATTACCTCATTTCCATCCTCATCTTTATAGCCTAAGATGTCGCGCGTAATTTCTATCAGGTATGAATCCAGCTCGCCTTGGTTCCACTCTTTGAACACTTTGTGCATTTGCTGATTATCCATACCAAGACCATATTTCATCATCTGATACGTTTCGCAGATCATCTGCATATCACCATACTCGATACCGTTATGCACCATTTTAACGAAATGCCCAGCCCCGTTTTCTCCGACCCAATCGCAACAGGGCTCGTCATCATCCGTTTTGGCACAGATAGATTGAAAGATCGGTTTTACATGTTCCCATGCTTTAGGGGAACCGCCGGGCATAATAGAAGGCCCTAAGAGGGCACCTTCCTCTCCGCCTGAGACACCAGTACCAATATAAAGCTTACTCTGACCTTCAACGTATATTGTTCTGCGGGTGGTATCCGGGAAATGGGAATTGCCGCCGTCAATGATTATATCCCCGTCGTCGAGATACGGCAGGACTTGCTCAATAAAGGCATCGACAGGAGCGCCGGCCTTGACCATTATCATGATCTTGCGCGGGCTCTTAAGGTTCGAACACAACTCCTCGATCGAATGGCAACCGATTATATTTTTGCCCTTGGCCCTGCCGTTCATGAAGTTATCGACTTTCTCAACTGTCCTGTTATAACAGGCTACCGTAAAGCCTTTGCTTTCCATATTGAGAATAAGATTCTCACCCATTACAGCCAGGCCAACCAGGCCAATATCCGCCTTTGACATTTTCTTTTTACTCCTGCTATTAAGTTTTTGAAGTTTATTTTTTATTTACTAAACGATAAATATACCGTTTTAATGATGGTTCCGCCTGCTTTATTTTTTTCACCAGCCGGGCCGATCTCATGGGGCTTTTTTGTCTTAGTACCAATAGGTGAAATTGCGTCAAAGAAATATAATCCACCTTGTTTGGGATAAAACCACGCCGAGCCCTTAGGATCGATTCCCTGCGAGGGCCGCAGGATGCCAATGAATGTCCTTTCATTTGCATTATAAAGCGTGACATCTCCGTCTTTAGTTGCGATTTTCATCCAGTGTACATCAGCAAAGCAGCCTTTGAATTCCGGGTAGATAAATCTCTCCCCCGGCAGGCTGTCATTATATTGATTCTCCCAGAGACCAAATATTGTGCCTTTTATCCGATTTTTCCATACTCTATAAGGCCCCTCGCCAAGCCATTTCTTGCTAATGACTTTATCTTCCGGTAAATCGAATCCGGCACCGTAATAGTCATATTTACCCTTAGGTAAACTGTATTCGTAATCCAGTTTTACTATCCCATTGGGTCTGATCGTCCATCGAACGAGCTCAAATTCTTGTAAATTCCTGCCTTCGATAATATAACTGCTGGCTTCTTTACGGTAGGAAATTTCCGGATTGAATGTTGGCCTTACTATTAGCGGCTGAGCATAGAGCTTAGGTCCGTTTGAAAATCCGAGTATCTTATCTTTAATTTTCACTTCTTTAAGCAAAGCTGTCTTACTGTCAAATGTAAGAGTCAAGTCATTACTATAAACAACAAACGGGTTGTCCTCATCGACGACAACCTCTCCGGTTTTGTTATTAAGAGCTTTTGAGTAAATATCTTTCCGGTTTATGATCGGCCAACTCCACGTCCATACTTTATTGTTTTGATGGTCGATACCGTCCAGCATTAACGCGTCATGTTTTTTCCAATTGGGCGGTAATTTTAATTTTAAAATGCCTTTGTCTCTGGGCTCGATAGAAGGCCCTTTAACACTACCGCTACTTTGGACAGTATAGCCGGGTTCTCTATCATCAGGCTCTGCAAAATCAACAAGCTGCCATTGGAATTTACACTGAGCAAGATTAATAGAAGTAAATGTGTTTTCGACTTCTATATCACCGGTAAAATTCTCTGGTAGTATTTCCATCGCTATCTGTATCGGTGACCATATTTCCCTGACCGTATAGAAACTTGCTTCTTTTTCGAGGTGCGGCCCTACTAATCCGTCAGGAGCTTTGTTACCTGCGACATCGATCTTGTTATTTTGGTCCGTACGCATAATGCCCTCATCCGCGAACGCCCAGAAGATCAAACCGCCCCCGACAGGAGAATCTTTAAGAAGAGCCCAAAAATCTTCCAGCCCGGCTCCGCCGCCGCCGTCATAAAGGGCGTGCAGGCACTCATTGGGCAAAACAGTATATTTGCCCTTCACTCTTCGTTCAAGCTTTTCGTATGTCGGATAAAAACGTGTGTCTATAGGTTCGAGTTTCGGATCGGCGGGCATGGGAAGTTTATTATATTTTTGACTTTCATTACGAAGAACTCGTCTGTCTTGTATGTCCCATTTATAAAACTCAGCTTCAAGTTTAGGATTAAAACCGGAGTGATTTCCGTTGTTCCACATTATTACACAAGGATGACATTGATCACGTGTGACGATCTCTTCTACAATTTTCCTTCCTACTGACTCATGCAGTGGTTTATGCCACGCACACAATTCATGCAGCACCAGTAATCCCAACTCGTCACATGTATCGAGAAAATGTTTATCCGGTGAATAGTGTGAGCAGCGAACCGTGTTCATATTCATGGACTTGAGCAACTTGACATCTTCAATACTATCCTGTGGCGAAAGTGTCCTGCCTGATTCAGGCCTAAAGCAGTGGCGATTAACACCTTTTAGGAGAATGCGTTTGCCGTTCAGGAAAAATCCATGCCCGTTTCTATGCTCGAATGTTCTAAAGCCGAAACGTTGACTGACTGTGTGAATTACTTTGTCTTTATCTAACAAAGAAACCTTAACACGGTAGAGATTTGGGATTTCATCTGACCAAAGCTTAATATTATTTAGATTCTGAGTTACCGTAATAGCATCGCCCTGATCCAAAACATAAGCCTTCATTAAATCGCCGATTTTTTCCCCGTCAAGCGTCTCGATCTGAGCTTGTATCTTGTTTGTTACACTTGCATGTTTAGTGTAAACCTGCATTTTAAACTCACCATCCATCCTGGCATCGATAGCGAGCCTGTCAATGAGTTGCTCCGGCACAATCTCAAGATAGACGGGCCTGAATATACCACCGAATACCCAGTAGTCGGCTTTGCGTTGAGAAGCGTTTATATGGTCATTAGCGGACATTTTAGCAACTTCAACTTCAAGCAGGTTGCTGCCTTGTTTTACTAAGTCGGTAATGTCATAACTAAAAGCGGTAAATGCTCCCTGGTGGGTTGGCCCAGCCGATTTACCATTTATCTTTACAATAGCATCAGTCATTACACCCTGAAAAATAATTTTGACTTGCTGCTTATTAATTGAATCAAGATTGAATTCCTTACGGTAAAAACCTTTCTCTGATGATTTTTGCTTATTATCTACATCACCGTAATCATAATTACCAAAACCTTGCTGCTCCCAACAGGAGGGCACCTTTATCGTGGCCCACTTCCCACTGTTCTGGCCGCCGCTACATTTAAAATCCCATTCAAAAGCATCAAAGCGGCCCTGTCCTGAAAGATAAATCCTTTTAGTTGTTGCGGCATTGCTGCAACCGGCAAAAACCAGGCAGCAAATAACTATCAAACTGATTTTAATAAAATTTTTTGTCATATTTTTCCTCTTTCTAAAATTTTTCTTTGTCTGCCCATAGCCCTAACCCTGGATTGGAAATGAAGAAAATTTCTTCTCCATTAATTTCATTTAGCCCGTCTTTAAGTTTTTCCGGATCATAAGTTTTTATCATTTCATCAAGATCGACATACCTAAAGTTTACCGACTTGATCTCCTCTTTGCTAAGTTTGCCGGGACAATATGTTATTTTAAATCTTCCTTCACATGAACCATGTATCAAATGTGCTGCCGCGCTTAAATTTGCTTTGAGTTCCTCATTGTTTTCAGTCAATTCAAGCACTTTCTCCATCCCCACATAGCCGTATTTCCTGATGAGCCTGTCGATTTCTTCATCTTCGCCGAATTGCCTCACACCCGGCGCCAAAATAATCAACTCACCGCCGTCCGCCACAGCCATGCGAGTTCGATAAATGCTCTTATTGCCCAGCCATGTACTTTTGTATTCCTGCTCGTCGAGATAAACGATGACTTTTTGTAATGGCTTGTCCAGTATCCAAAAATTAACTTGTAACGATAGTTCAGCCGCCAATTCGAAACACTCAACATCGTCACCGATATATATTCCTCTCGTCTTTTTTCCCTGTTCTGTGGCCTCAACAACAGTCTGAACATACACAATAGGCAGCTCATTTGCAAAATGCTTTGAAGCGTAATTTAGAACCGTCCTCACAGGTGTATCAATCCTGCCCATGATCCGTTCCATACCATAGGCTGCTCCGAGGAAGTGGCTTTTATTAATTGCTTCGGCTCCGCCGGTTCCAACAAAAATATTTTTACTATGATTGGCCATCCCGACCACTTCATGCGGCACCACTTGGCCGATAGAAAGTATAAGATCGAATTGACCTTCAACCAGCAGCTTATCAACCTGAGCAGGCCAACTATAGTTCACTTTCCCTTCGCTTATTTCGCTGATGTATTCAGCCGATACTTCTCCAAGCGTCACCGTTCCGTTTCGCCAGTCATGTACTCTGAAAAGATCGACTGGTGTGTCGCCGAACATCTTTGACATCTCATCTTTTGTCATTGCGCAATGGGTACCAATAGCCGGCAGAATATCGGTCACCTTATCACCGTAATACTGCCAGGCCAAATTCGTTAATTCACCTGCCCTTGAATGGAACCTTGTAATATCAGGCGGAATGATAAGTACTTTTTTTCTCTTGCCAAGTTGATCCATCGCTGCATAAAGACTGTCTTTCAGGTCTTTGGCTTTGAGATCGTCCTTTTCATGTCCGCGTTTATAAAAAAGCACATTTACTCCTGCCAACTTGGATATTCTGGAAGGTATTGGTCAAACTCCGCTATCATTTTTTTCTCATACAGCCCGGCATACTCTCCGTTCATGAATTTATCAAACGCCTCATCATAAAATCGCTTCCAGCTGTTTTCTTCTTCGCCGGGATTCGTCGGATAGAACATCAATCTGTTTTTCTTAGCGGCGTCATGATCGCCGGGAGCGTCGCCTATCATAAGTATCTTGTTTTTGTCGTATTTATCGCACATTATCGCAAGGTGCTCTGCTTTTTTGCCCATTTCCTGCCCGGCTATTACCTTGACATATTTAGCAACATTATGTTCTGCCCATTCCCTCTTTAACGCTCCGCCTGGCGTTGAGGAACAAACGATTATATCCGCAACCTTTGAGACTTTATCGAGGCTCTGGCGGACATGCGGAAATGGCGGGACATTCTTTACAACTTCAGCAACCATCTCGTTGACACGCTTGCTCCATTGAAGTGCCAGTTCAAGTTCATTCTTCGCTTGCTCATTAACTGCGTTTTCTATAGCCTGCTCAAGCCCCGTGTTGCTGAGCAGGCTGTTTGGATCATTAACCCAATTTACATAATATTTAAACTTTGGTACTTCAAAGCCGACATGCTTTACCTTTGGGTGTGATGGTAAAAGTTCTGTCAATATTCGAACAGCCGTTTTGTGGCGATTCGCACCACGTGTTTTACTGAACAGATCTGCAAATTCTTTACATTCCCGCGCTGCCTCGGCAACCGGCTGTAAGTTGAAATATGCTATCAACATCGGACAAAAACACTCACGCTGCTTGATCCCCATAGCGTCAAAAACACAGCCGTCAGAGTCGATCGCTACCAGGTACTCTTTCTCAGGCTGCATCTCTTTTAGTTCTTTTGTATAGTCACTCATTGCTGTTCCTTATATCCCGCTATATGCGCTAAAGCCTCCGTCAACCGGTACTACAATACCGGTTACAAATTTCGCTGCATCACTTATTAACCACATGACTGTCCCGATCAATTCCTCAGCCTCCCCGAACCTGCCCATAGGGGTGTGATCGATTATTTGCTGTCCTCTCATAGTTAGGCTTTTATTTTTCTCGTCAATTAATAAAAACTGATTCTGCTTAGTAAGAAAAAATCCCGGTGCTATAGCATTGACCCTTATTTCTTTAGAGTAATTCTGACACATATGAACAGCCAGCCATTGCGTAAAGTTGCTCACTGCTGCCTTAGCCGCCGAATAAGCTGGAATTTTGGTCAAAGGCCGAAACGCGTTCATGCTCGATATATTCAGGATCACGCCGCTGCCTTGTTTAGTCATTTGTTCACCGAACACCTGAGAAGTTAATATTGTACTGAGCAGATTAAGATCAATGACCGAGCGTATAGCATCGATAGGGAGATCGAAGAAAGACGTATCTTCTGAAGTAGTTGCTTCTTTTTTATTACCGCCGGTTCCGTTTATTAAAACGTCAACTCTTCCCATTGTCGCGACAGCGCAGTTAAAAGCCTCTTCGATTTGTTTCTTATCAGTGACATCAGCCCTGACAGGAATTGCAAAACCACCTTGGGCCTCTATCTCTTTGCATACCTCGTTAGCTCGAAACTCGTCGTAATCAACAATACATACTTTCGCGTCATTGCGTGCAAGCTCTATAGCTAACTGCCTGCAAAGTATCCCAGCCCCACCTGTTATTACAACGCACTTATCTTTAATCTCAAATAATTCGTTCATGATTTCACTCAAGTCAAAAAGATTGATTTAATGTGCCTGAAAATGTTTTCCTGGACGGATTGTGATACGATTTCTTCATATTCTTTTAGTGCGTCTGTATATTTCTCTTTCATCTCCGCGGCCACTTTATAGCCGACGTGCAATAGCTGACGCAGATCTGCATTATAAAGCTCGCACGATGAATCACGATAAAGTGCTCTAACAAATTCCTCACTGCCCCAGTCGTTCACAGTATCTGGGGCTGGCAGATGTTTTTGTTTTATGTCAATAACAGTCGCGTATGGCCCGCATAGCTCATCCATTCGCCCGTATGCTTTACTGTAAACCTCTTTGGCAATCTCTAATCCATTGCCGCCGGCTTTAGCCAAACCGGTTAATTCTTCAAGCCACGTTGTTCCAGCAGTTTTGATATGCACACCGGCATCAAATTTTTTAAGAGCCTTTTTAATCGGCTCATAGATAGAAAACTTATCGCTTCCTGAATGCACACTGAGCTTTAACTCTTTGGGCAGGTCAAATTCTTTTATTGCAAAAGCCAAAGCCGCAAGATCCTCATTAAATTCCTTTTCGAACTGATCTACATCGCCCACATAATCGACACCTTTATTAAACCTACCGGTAAACTTTGGAGCTATCGTCTGGGCCGATATACCTGCTTGTGCTGTCATTGCGAGAATAAAAAATAATTCGACAGGACCCTGCGGCTGATCGGATTCATCGATAGAAACTTCGGTTATGAAATCGATTCCGCCTTTTGAAAAATCTATATGACGGTATATACGCCCAGCTTCTGTTATCGCATAAAGAAACTTGTCGCCAACTTTTGCAAGCATCTCTTCGGTAACTTCAAACTTTTCTTCGATGCCTGGGATATTAAGCTCCCCGATATATTTACGGTTGGACTTGATAAACAGCTTTAAGTCATCTTCGTCGATCGGTTCGCCAATTTGGTTTGCGACGTCTAAAGTAAAGAAATCACTCGAGTCCATAAATAGGTCAACATTCTGCAAGCCTATATGATCCGCGTCAACAAAGTAAGCCTCTTTAAAGCCCAGTTTCTTAACAGCATCATCTGCCTCGAATCGAGCACTCTCGGGTGTAGTACCAATAATGGTATGTTCGCGATGAGACTTGTTCCAGACCGGCGTAATATCTACCCCGGACTTTTTAGCCTGAATTATCGCTTGCAGTTGAGCTTTACCTTGCAATCCGAATCTATCTCCTACCCCGAAGGAATATTTTCCTAAACGCACGATGCACTTCCTTACATTAAGATTATTACATATAGCTTTTCAATTTCTTTTCAATAGGCTTTCGTTCAAAACGCATATATACTGGCAATCCATCCCACCCCATCTTTATAGGTGCTTCGCCCTGAACTAATGGCCTGACATAATCCAGCATAGCTTGCGTTACGCCATTTTCTTTTTTGTTGATATATTCAGCAGGCACTTTCTTTTCACCATTTGCCACATCAGAAAGTTCCGCTAATCCTGTCGAACATCGATAAGGGCTGTTAGAATTACGAATTAGAGTTACCATCTTGCCATTGAGGCCTTCTAACGCATGCTTCACAGCCGTTGCCCCGCACATATAAGCTTCGTTTACATCTGTAAGCGAAGCGAAATGCATAGCACTTCTTTGACATGTGCCGAGCTTGTTGAACCGTGTTTTGATGCCGACTTCTTTTTCAATAACCGCTTTTAGCATCTCTGCAACACCGCCAAGCTGGGCATGGCCGAAGCTATCGGTACCTAAATTGCTCCTCTCAGCTGTTACATAATTGCCATTTTCATCTTTGAGTCCCTCACCTGCAACTATGAATACTCTGCCGAATTCTTTATAAACCTCTTTAACATCCGCTACAAGCTTCTCAAAGTTAAAAGCAGCTTCCGGCATATATATAAGATGTGGTGCGTCCTTGGCTTCTCTTCTGGCCAATCCAGTCGCAGCCGCAATCCAGCCTGCATTACGCCCCATTACCTCGAGGATCTTACATGTATCCGTGGTATAAAGTGCCTCCGTATCTTTACCTGCGTTCATGGCACTTACAGCTACATACTTGGCTACACTGCCGTAACCCGGGCAGTGATCGGTACATGCAAGGTCATTATCTATTGTCTTGGGTATTCCCATACATATAAGCTCATAACCGTTTTGGGCTGCGAGTTTATTTATTTTGTCAGCGGTATCCATTGAATCATTACCGCCTGAATAAAAGAAGTAATGAATATCGTGGGCCTTGAAGACTTCAATTATACGTTGGTAATCTGTTTTGGATTCGTCCAGTGATTTCAATTTATACCTGCACGAACCAATTGCGGCGGCGGGGGTTTGCTTGAGTGCTTCTATGATTTCAGGTTTTTCGGCACTGATGTCAAAAAGTTCTTCTCTCAAAATCCCAAGGATCCCATTTGTCGCACCAAATATCTTACCGATTTTATTCGACTTCATTGCTTGCTGTATGGTTCCGCATACAGCTGAGTTGATAACAGCGGTGGGGCCGCCGCTTTGAGCAACTACTATATTGTTTTTTACGCTCATTTAATGTCCTTTGGTGGTTATTTCTAACCAATTTATAATAAACTCAGGATATGAGAATATTCTATATTGAAGTATAATTAAAATGCAAGAAATTTCCAATAAATATTGTAAGCCTATATATATTAAGCAGATATATCTTTACAGTGAGTGAGTTTAGATTTTGCTTGAATATGCTCAGTCCATGAATTATTATATATATGTTATTTTTAAGATTAAGGATTTTTATGGCTCGAAACCCCATTGATTCTAAAGCAGCTGGCCGGCGTAACGAATTGTTGGTTCTGGAAGTGCTCAGAAAGTACGGACCGTGTTCACAGGCCGAAATTTGTAGATTAACCGGCCTTGGCAGTTCGACTTCCAGTTATATAGTCTCCAGGCTCAGGGAAAAGCACCTTATCAATGAACAACAGGGTAAAAGCTTCCGTCCCGGCGCAAAGCCGGTGCTGGTAAGTATCAATCCTGGGGGATGTTTTGTTGTAGGTGCTGAGATCAGCCCGAGTAGTATATTTATCGTACTTTTTGATTTCAATTGCAGCGTAGTGGATAAGATTCGGATTCCTTTAGATAATGATCTTTCAGTTGAAAACGTTGTAATGCTTCTTGAAATAAACTTAAAAGGCCTTATAAGCAAGCACGAGATACCCCAAAAGAAGGTTCTTGGTATTGGCGTAACTCTTAGCGGCTCAATATCCCCGGATGGTACCGTGGAGCTTTCCAGTCCTATGGGATGGCGGTCAGTGCCATTAAAACAGTTTCTTTCACAAAAGCTCGATTGTTCAGTAGATATTCTCACAACTCGCGTACGCCTTTTAGCTGAAATGTACGCTAATACAGAGCTTGCGTCTAAAAATATAGTCTATATGAATGTTGCCAATGGTGTTGGCTGTACAGGTATAATTGACGGTGAGTTGATCCACGGCGCTACAAACAGAAGTGGCGAGTTAGGCCACGTGATCATTGACCCGGACGGCCCCATCTGTGGTTGTGGGCATAAAGGTTGCCTTGAAGCTTTTATTTCCGGCCCGGCAATCGCTAAAAAAATTAAGCAGGATATCGACAACGGACAGGAAACCATACTTTCCGGTTTGATCGATGCTGACGATACTGCTGAGAGTATGGTTACAAAATGGGGCAGGGCTATTGAGCAAAATGATAGTTATTCTCTGGGAATTCGGAAAATGGTGGCAGCTCATATGAGCAGATCCGCTGCTATAGCCATTAATTTATACGACCCGGATGTACTGATATTAGCCGGTTATGTCTGCGATAAATCACCGCAATATTTCGCTGATTCAGTAAAAAAGCGATTTCCTACAGATGTTTACAATGAAACCTCGCGGAAAATTGAAGTTTACCATGCCTGTGCCGGCCAAGAGGCATTGGTGACTGGTGCTGCTATCGCGGTATTACAGAAATTTTTCGAATTATAATTGCAGAATTTTTAGTTTGCTGAAATGCTTCACATTCCTTTGGATTTGCCATAGCTGCCTGAATTTACCTCTGTTAAGTGCTTATATGATAATAACATAGGTCTAATTTAAGCCAAATATCTTTTTGTTACTTGAGTTTATGTCGACTTCTCTACTATAGTATAGCTCATATTAGTTTTAAACTAAGATTTTTTTGGTGGGGTTCATGACAATCTAATAAAAAAATACTCATTTTTCGCGTTTTTTTTGTAACAAATCACTCTTTGGTGATGTCTGAATATTATGAAGAGCGGTAAAAAACAAGAAAACGATAATATGTCTATTTTGGATTTAGTTGAGGGCGCCAAGTCCGGCGATAAACAAAGCCTGGAAGAGCTTGCTCTACAGGTACAGCCAAGGATACGTGCTTTTGTCTTTCGAAGTACCCTCAATAATGATGTGGCTGATGATCTGACACAGGATGTATCTCTCAAGATGATAACCTCTATATCTACTCTTAGAAATAACAGTAGTTTTTGGCCTTGGTTATACAGGATAGCCGCAAATAACATTAATTCCTATTTCCGTCAAAGGAAGGCTTCATCTGCTGTTAATTTCTCTTCACTTGAAGAACACATGCTCCAGGCTGCGATTGAAGACGACACCTTTGAAGTTGAGAATCGTCCCGTCTATCAGGAACTTTCAAATATTGTCATCAAAGCTGTCGAAAAGCTTAAAATTCCACAGCGTATGGTCTTTTCAATGCGCTGTTTCGAAAAAATGACATACCCGCAGATAGCCAAAGCTATCGGATGTACTGAAAATTCAGCACGAGTGAATTTCTTCAGAGCCAAAAAACAGCTCCAAAGCAAGCTTAAAAAACGGGGCATCAAGCCCGCCTCAATGCTATTGGCTATCGTATTGTTTGGCAAGATTACAGCGGGTCAGAAAGCACTCGCTGCTACTATCACACAAAGCTCTGTTGCCAGCGGATTGTCAACAACTACAGTAGCTGCCGTTGCCGGGGCTTTAACTTCTAAATTTACTAAAATAATTTCCGCTGCCGTTATTACTATCTCGGTTGTTTGTTTATATATATACTTAAACAAGCCTTCTCTACCGGACAGGGCGATGGTTCGTTCGATATATTTCACCGAACAGGGCGTAGGATCTGCGAAGGGATCCTCCAGCCTTGCTGGGCAGGACATAGAAAACACAGGGATATGGCGAACTAAAGGTGCTTATGAGCAATGGTGTTCTTTCCCAGACGGACCGGACGGCTCGATGATGTTCAAAATGCAGAGGTGGAACATTGACAGAACACAGCAGTGGTGCTCTTGGTTACAGGATGGGATTGCAAATTATTATTATGATAGCGGGGCTAAAAAACTTTATATCACTAATGATCCTGTTGGCAATTTGATTCTTCCTACCGATTCCCAGGAATTTATTGAGTTTATTGCACAGCAGATTAAATCTTTAAGGGGAATTGACTTTAAATATGACAAACGTACCGGATTGGTGAAAAAAACCGTTGATAATCGTGTAGATGACATAAAAGATTTCACATCAAAATTCAGCTATAATTCATTTCAGAAAGATATCATGCAGCCATTTTGGGAAGAAATAAGAGAAACAATTGACCAACGCGACCAGATGCACAAACGGGGCTGGACATATTTCACTGTAGAAGGCCAAATCAGCCAATATCAAGTTACCGGAAAAGGAAGAATGCCTTTTGTATATGCGACTTGTAAAGAACATACGCCTTGGCTTCACATTAAGATTGGTGATTTTCTTGAAGTGATCGAAAATGACAGTGGAGCCTTTTTGATCGACCATTATTCCTCTAAGCAATATTTCTATCCCACTGGTACGTTCTTTAAAGGCCTCGGACGCCCATGGCTTGGCCTGTGTTCTTATGATGTGGTAAGAAGAGACGCTGCTTCTCATCGCATACCTTTTAATTCGGAGCGCAAAGATGA
>JANQHJ010000143.1 GCA_028282745.1 Sedimentisphaerales bacterium
AAAAATTTTGGTTGTATCGCTGTTTCTGACATCCATATTATTTTCTGTTGTGGGTTGCGGATCTTATGAGCGTATGGGCGAGACCAACGCAGAAGTTAAGCGAAGGCACGCAAGAAATGAAAGGCTTCGCAAGCAGGCAATGATGGAGGACTTAGAGGCACTGTTCCTGATGGATAATCATCTAAGCACAACCGAAAGATCCATTCCGTAGCAAGGTAAATGAACAAGCCGTATTGCAGCGGTACTAAAAATTCAACCAGTAAAAGGGATTTGACGCTTGGAAGCTCTCATAGATTATCTGCACCGAGTTGCAGCTAACAACCTGTTGGGGGTATTAATTGAGTTAGTACTTATTGGGCTGGTCGTTTACTGGATTATCGATTTTCTCGAAGGGACCAGAGGGGAAAGACTTTTCCGCGGAGTAATTCTTATCATCATCGCATCCGTTCTTCTTTTAAACCTGGTAGCGGAACGATTTCATCTTGAACGATTGCAATACTTGTATAACTATTTTCTTGTTTTCGTTCTTGTTGTTGCAGTGGCAGCATTTCAGCCTGAAATTCGAAGGGCGCTGATACGAATAGCGCAGCCGACATTTTTGTCCGGCTCATCCCAAAAGCTTACTCGTACTGTTGAAGAAATCGCACGTGCAGTTATCGATATGGCCAAAGAGAGAACCGGAGCCATAATAGTAATTGAGAGACGTGTAGCGCTTGGGGAATTCATAGAGACAGGTGTCCGAATTGACGCAAAGGTGACGGCGGAATTGCTTAAAACGATCTTCTATGAGGGGACGGCACTTCATGATATGGCAGTAATAATCAGGTCAGACAGAATAGTTTCAGCAAGGGTGCAACTGCCATTAGCTGAAGCCGGCAGGACCGAAGGTGAGGATCTTGGTTCTCGCCACAGGGCGGCAATAGGATTGACCACAAGCTGTGACGCGAGCGTTATAGTAGTGAGCGAAGAAACAGGAATTATCTCAATCGCAACAAACGGCAAGCTCATACGCAATATCGATCACTCACAGCTAAGAAAGTCTCTGACCAGTACAATGTCAAGGCATGAATCGGCGAGCTGGTTCTGGAGAACATATCGCAGGGCAACAGTCGTCGAAGCAGATACTGCCAGAGACAAAAGCCAGATAAGTGAAATAGACCCGAACGAGGTAGATAAGAAGTGAAAGTTCCCAAAAACTACGGAAAAATAATCTTAGTGATTTTTATCACTATTCTGATCTGGGTGTGGGCAGACAAGGCCCAGGATATAGAGGAAACTTTTTCAGGTATTATTATTAAAGTTGCAAAATCATCCCCGGCAGATAATGATTTATGGCTTAATTTCGACGGCAAGAAAATAGTAACAATTAAGAGTATCACACTGAAAGGCTCATCTCATCGTCTTGAAAAAATGGACAGAGACCGTAAGACCGGCAAGAAATCAATGGAATTTCTCATAGAAATCGATGATTTAGAAAATAACAAGCCTGGTGTTAAGGATATTGATGTCAAAAGATTTCTTGAAAAAAGCAGCGACCTTAAAGGTGTAGATGTTGTCGGATGTCAGCCGGAAACAGTGAATATCACAGTCAGCAAACTTGTAGAAAGAGAACTCAAGATAAGAGTAACAGGGCCAAAGAAAGAGATATTAACAGCTAAGAAGATAGAGCCCGACACTGTCAAAGCAATGGTCCCTGAGAGCTGGTCGCCCGAACAGCTTTTCGCTGATGTAAGATTAGCTACCGACAGTGAGATAACCCAGGCACGAAGTACTGCATTGGAAAAGGTTGCAAAAGTTCAGTTCCCTTCAGATAATCCGAGAGTTTTACCCGATAAAATCAAAGTATTGATGCCGCCGGTAACAGAAGACAGAAAGTCTTACTCAATAACCGCCACAATCGGCTTTGTTTACAGCAGGAACATGGACGAGAAATACGAAACCAAACTTTCAAATGAGTCTGACATTCAAAGAGTAAGCTTTAAGGCGACACCGGCGGCTAAAGCTGCATTCGAAGCTCAAGACTTCCATGTTTTAATCCCGATACTCGATGAAGATGCCGCTGATATTACAAAATCCCAGAAAAGGAAGGTAATCTATAACTTTCCGATTGAGTTCGTGGAGAAAGGCGAAATCAAGCTGGATCAGCTTCACGGCGAAGCGGAGTTCAAGCTCAAGGCAATTCAGTAACCTGCTTTTGTTTCGCTGTAAAGAGAATCACAACCACCTCAATCGTCACCCATATAGCTAAGAGAAACAGTATCGCTCCAATAATAGCCAAGAGCCATTTCTCACTGAAGTTCGCAATGAAGTCTTTTTCTTTTATTATCATTGATGAAACAGCGATCACAAGCATTATCAGAGCAGGGATCGCGGTAAGCAAATATTTAATACCGCCCTTTTTCTTGAGGTAAGTTGTTACTATCAATAAAGCAAGGGAGGCGAGTATTTGATTTGCTATTCCAAACAAAGGCCAAAGTGTCATGGCTCCTTTGCCGTCGAGGCCAGTCGCAAAGGCAAGGCCTGCGGCTGATAGGACGGCAATGGTTGTAGCAGTCCAGCGGTTTGATAATGCGGGCATTTTCAAGTCGGTTGTCAGCTCGCCAACAATATATCTTTGCAACCTTGTGGCTGTGTCGAGAGTTGTACCAGCGAAGGATGCTATAAAAACGCCCATTAATGTCACGCCAATAGCATGGGGTAATTTGATCACAGCCATCATATTAGCAGCACCGCGAACGACAGGAGCAAGCTTTGTCG
>JANQHJ010000012.1 GCA_028282745.1 Sedimentisphaerales bacterium
AATTTGCCCATCCGGCTCGATAAAGCATGATGGATACGGGCTGTAGTATCCGCTAGCGTTGGCCATACTCACCCAGAATCCGTTACTCGCAGCTCGACACTGCATTGACTGGCGCATGATATGAGTATGTATGCTTGGCCCTTTTTGGCGAGCGTTATAGAAAGACTGGAATATGAGCTTTACTTTTTGCTTATAAAGCTCCCTGTAAATTTCCGCGAACCGAACATCAAAACATATCAGCAGCGAGCACTTAATACCTTTCACTGTGAAATTAACAAAATGGTTACCGACAGTATATTTTCTCGACTCAGCCTTCATGCAGAATCGTTTATCGTATCTATCCTTGATCTTACCGTCCGGACCTACCAGGTACAAGCTGTTAAAGGGACGATTCGGATTAGTTAAAGGATGCGTGCTACCTAAGACTACCCAGAGTTTTAGTTTTTTCGTAAGCGACAAAATTGCAGATGTCTCCTGTCGGAGCAACTCCCAGTTGAAGTTTTGGAAATTAGGGAAATCCACTCCAACATAACCGCTAAGCGCGCACTCAGAGAAGTGGATAATGTCAACCTTAGATTCTTTTGCTTGTTTGAGATATTTTTGTATCTGCCTGGAATTCCTTTTTATGTTGCGTCCGACCGCAAACTGACAGGTAGCTATTTTCAATTTTCCAGCCACAGAGTTTTCCTTTTGTTTTTTTAGCCACAGAGACCACAGAGAAATTTTTCTATGATACATCGCTTAGTAAACTGGATTATTTCTTATATCATTAAGTTTAACGATTTCTCGGTAATAAGAGGCTTCCATTTCTCGTTCAATCTTATCAAGTTCTGCTATAAGATTCTGATTTTCTACTTTCCGCTTATGAACTAACTATCTTATAATAGCAATTATTGGAATAGGTAGACTAATTAACAATGTCACAAGAGCAATAAATCCAGAATTGTTGTTTGACCAGTCCTTTATCCCTTCAAGTGTCATTTGTTATCTTCGTGTGTTTTATTATCTCTATGATTATTATTTAAGAGAATTTAAAGCTTTTGCTAAACGGATTTTTGCTTCGCGACTTTCTTTTTCGTATTCTTCAGTGAAAGCATTTGCGGCAATTGCTTTCTTTATAACCTCTCCGTATATCTTAAGCTGTTCTGGGTACGGCAGATTTTTGATTCCTACTAACTGTTTTTCAAATTCTTCGAGTTTTTTAGCGTTTCGTATCATTGATTAACCACTAAAACCACATCTATTATACCATAAATTTTACCTAAGCCCAAGTGTTTCTTCCATGTCGAAGATGATGTTCATATTCTGTATTGCTTGTCCCGATGCCCCTTTAACAAGATTATCTATCGCGCTAAAGCCGATTATTTTCCCTTTGGCTGTAGTTGCATAAACGTGACAATAGTTTGTCTCAGCCACATCTTTAACTTTCGGGCTGCCAACACAGACCTGAACCATTTGCTCATTTTTGTAGAAGTCGTTATATAACTCGGCTAACTTGCCATTACTCATTTCTTTTTTGGGCTGGCAGTAAACAGTTGATAATATCCCTCGATCGAACGGGCCAACATGAGGCTGGAATAATACTGTCACATCCTGACCTGCAACTGCAGATGCGACCTGCTCCATTTCCGGCATGTGGCGATGAACACCGATCCCATAAGCAAAGATATTTTCATTCATATTGGGATAATGAAATGTGCTCGACGGATTCTTGCCCGCGCCGCTGGTTCCTGTAACAGCATTGTTGATAATCGAGTTTGTTTCGACTAAACCTTCTTTTAATAACGGAGCGATAGCCAGCAGCATCCCGGTCGGAAAACAGCCGGGATTGGCGATAAGGTTTTTGCCTTTGATCTGGTCACGGAACAATTCCGGCAAGCCATAAACAGCATTTTCCAGGTTTACCGTGTCGGTATGTTCGACCTGATAATATTGCTCATATATCTTTATATCTTTAATGCGATAATCAGCGCTGAAATCAATCACCTTCAAGCCCGCACCGAGCAGCTTAGGCACAAAGCCCATCGATACTTTATGAGGTAAACAGCACAACACGACATCCGCCAACTCTGTTAATTTATTCATATCGAGCGGTTCGATATCCAGATCGCATTTGCCTTTCAATCGACCGAAGACTTTATCTGCCCGGCCGCATTCCTCCGGCAACGCAGTCAGATAAGTCACCTCTGCTTGTGGATGTCTGGCTATGATCTCGATAGAATCCAGTCCCGTATATCCGCTTGCCCCGATTATCGCTGCTCTTACCATCTTTGTTTCACTCCTTATCTAAAGCTTTTTTGCTTTATTATTTATGTCTATTGTAATGTTAGATGCTGCTATTTGCAAACTTACGATTCTACAGATAATGCTTTTCTCCTGTCGTCAAGCCAAACCACAGCTATACACGAACCGATAATAAATATTGTTCCGACAGCTGAGTTGATGGTTAATGCCTCCTGGAATATTGTCACCCCGGCGATGTAGCAGAATGCCGGCTCGAGCATCATCAAAGTTGCCCCGGTTTTAACGGGTAGATATTTATAACTTTGTGTCATCATTAGCTGGCCTACCGTAGCTGTTATCCCGACAAGGAGTAAAATTAATATCTCCATGCCTTCGAACCGGTCTGTCCATATTTTTGAAGGACCTGCCGCTATACATAGTCCCACAACGCATTGCGAAAAATATATTGAATACGAGTTGTCACTCTTATGCAGCTTTCGAATTATCACGATGACAAGCCCGCCAATAATACCAACGCTTGCCGCTAATATTTCATAAAATCCAAAATTATCGAAAAAGCTTTCGCCGTTATTTTTACCAGCCATGACTAAATATATCCCGACAAAAGCAGTTAGAATCGCCGTTACTGAGAGAAGGCTGGGCTGTTCCTTGATAAGAATGATGCTGAATATATACGCAAAGATCGGGTAAGTTGCTACAAGAACCATACCCTTGCTCACGCCCAGCTTGGAAATCGAAAGATAAGTTATAAATATCCCGAATCCGCCCAACACTCCTCGCAGGAACAATAACTTTTTATTGTTAAATTGTAATTTTACTAATCCCAGTTTCCATGCAGCAGCTATGATCATCAGGCCGATAGCGAATCGCCATACTGTTATTTGCCATGATGAGATATGTGTTATTGTCCTGACTAAGCTGGCGTTTATGCTGAAAAATAAACACGTAGCTATCATTAACAAAACACCCTTTGTTTTTTCATTGCCTAAAGACATATATTACTTTCTATATCACCATAAAAAAAAGCCGCTGTAAATCCCAGCGGCCTTTGTGATTCGAATCCATGTAAACATTAACGTTTCGAGAACTGGAATCTCCTTCTTGCGCCGCGCTGGCCGGGCTTCTTTCTTTCAACCATTCTCGCATCACGGGTAAGATGACCGCCTTCACGTAGAGCCGGCAGTAATGTCTCATCATAATTTTTCAATGCCCTGGCAACACCAAGTCTTGTTGCACCTGACTGACCGGTTGATCCACCGCCTTTGACATTGACAAAAATATCAAACTTGCCGTTGACATCGGCAGAAACCAATGGTGCTACTACTGCTTCCTGATCCTGCTGACGAGGGAAGTAATCAGCCAGGTCTTTTTTATTGATAACCAGTTTACCTTCGCCCGGTTTGATGCGAACTCTTGCTACGCTGCTTTTTCTTCTTCCGGTTCCCCACCAGTAGCCGCCCTTAGGCTCAGCCTTTTTAGTGGGCTTTGGTGCGACGACTGTCTTTGCGACAACTGCATCAGCTTTGGCTGCGGCATCGATATGCAGTGTTTCGCCTGCCTGGTTTTCTTGATTTTCTGCCATACTAAATATCTTTCTTAATTGAGTTCGATCTTTTCAGGTTTCTGGGCCTGATGCTCATGTTCGCCGCCGCGATAGACTTTGAGTTTCTTGAGCATCTGTCTGCCGAGTTTAGTCTTCGGTAACATTCTCTGCACTGCAAGCTCAATGACCTTTTCAGGCTTCTTGGCCATCATGTCTTCAAAGCTGACATATTTGTGACCGCCTGGAAAATGAGTATAATAGTCGTATTCCTTGGTCTGAGCTTTTTTGCCCGTAAGCCTGATCTTCTCGGCATTTAACACTACGACATAGTCACCCATATCGACATGCGGCGTGTAAGTCGGTTTATGCTTACCCATTAAAATAGTCGCAATTTTAGTGGCCATACGCCCTAAAATCGCATTTTCCGCGTCAACCAGCAGCCATTTATGGTCTGCTTCTTCTTTCTTTGCTAAGTAACACTTCATATACAGTTCCCATTTTTCACAGAAAACTGCACATTCTAACCAATTTCGCGCTATTGTCAAATTCTTTTTTATTAAATAAAACTGAGTTTTTTGCTGTCTGATTACCCAATATTAGTCACTATATCACGCGCTTTGAGAGAAATATACTCTTGTGGTCATAATTGATTACTTGTGAATAATCACTTTTCACTATATCTAAGCTCGTTTATTTCCAGTTGAAAACTAAGGAAGTAGTGTTTGTGTTATTTCGGCTTGGGTATATAATAATGAAAAGGGGCAAGGCTTTTGGGCAGGGAGTAGTATATGGTGACTTCACAATGTGAGGATATTTTTTCCAACAAGGAATGGACTGCCATCGTAAAGCGGCTTCAGATACCGCCACGACAGGCCCAGGTCCTGCAGATGCTTTTTCTTGGTCATTCAGACAAGCAAATAGCCCGAGAACTTGATATAGCTATGCCGACAGTGCGGACATATATGAACAGGCTATTCGCTCGTTTTGATGTTCAGGACAGACACGAATTGATACTGCATATATTTGCTAATTTCAGAAAGACGTGTCGAGAGACAAAAGACTGTCCCTGGAAAGATATGTAGAAGCCATCCCAGAACCTCGATCTACTGCAATCGGCTGCAAAGTTCGAGGCCTGCGTTGTCGGCTAAAAACGTTCTCAACGTATTCCAATACGCTTGCGAGCCTTTTTCGCCTCCAGCCTTGTCCTCGAACTTTTCGCTCAATTTCGTAACGAACTATGTTTTGGGATGGCTTCTAAAAGTCTTTTGTCGTTTAATACCAGACTGTAATGATAAGATTGGGCTCAGTTTTTTTCGCGATAACGTCACCAACGACCATATTCGTATGTTTGATGACAACTTCCGGATTGGCCTGAAGCCACTCTGATATTTGGTCATTTAGATAAGTCACTCCGCCTGCGTGCAGCTTTGTAAAGAATGTTTTGGCGCCTGTAATTTTGTCAGGTGATGAAACTATGCCTTTCTTCGGCGCAGCTTTTGGGGCTGATGCTGTTGTCGGTGTTGGCGCAGGTGTTGGAATCTGTGGGCTTGTTGCAGGCTTAGCTGGTGCAGCGCTATTGCCGCCGATGTTTAATGGTGCATGATTGATCTCTGTCTGGTCATCGTCTTCGAAAGGGATCGGAGCCAGTTCGTCATCGCTTTTATTTTGTGACTCCGGATTGATGCCTAAGTCTTCAAGCTCAAAACCACTCATTAAACAATCCTCCAGAAAACGACAAAGTTTAGTATGGTTAAATAGCCCTAAAGCCCTAACTTTTCGCCATGCTGCTCGAATCCGCTGATGCTAAGAACATTTTAATTTATTTTTGCTGCTGCTCAACCTTTTTATTTTGGTTTGTATTTTTCTTTGGAGGTTGTGGCTTGACTTTTTTAGCCTGTTGAGCTTCTTTTTTCAGCTTTTCAACTAACTGCCTTGCCTTTTCGGCCTCGGTTTTGGCATGCTCATATCGCTGCTGAGCATTTTTTATGTCTTGCTCTGCTTTTTTAAGCTTTGCCTTGATCGCCTCTGTTTCTGTCTGAGCCTCTTCTGTCTTGGATTTTTCCTGCATGAGCTGTTCGGTCAATTTTTGCAATTGAGCATATGACCCCTGGAGCTGTTCGAGTGCCTGGGATTTTTCCATCTCCGCCTGGCGTCTTTTATATTCAGCTTCTGTTGCCTGCCCTTTTATCTGTTCCGTATAAGCTCCTCTTCCGAATGGATCGATGATAGCTTCTTCCCAGCCTGTTTCATAAGTCGGAGTTTCATGTTTTTCTCTTACATCTTCCAGTATTTCCTCATAAGGTGTACCGCCGGAAGAAACACTCGGTGTTAAAATAAATATGATTTCAGTAGCTTTCTCTTCGAAATCTTTACTGGAAAACAGTACGCCGGCTACAGGAATATCCTTAAAGAAAGGTATTCCTCTGATGACCGAACGTTTTTCAGATTTTCTTAAACCGCCAATTATTAAACTATCGCCCGGTTTGATCCTGTTTTCCTTCACCTCTACCGCTCTTTCCGTAATGATAGACACCTGGATTACACCTTCAGGTTTAGATTTCGAACCGATCTGGACTTTGGTTTCGAGCCCGATCGAGCCGTCAGCATATACATGAGGTGTAACTTCAAGAGTATCGGCTACCCATTGATACTCTGTTGTCTCAAAAGGCTCATCAAGTCCGGGTTTAAAGATAATCTTTTGTAGCGGAGCATTCTCACGAGACAGAAGATATGCCTTTTTACCATTTACAACCTCAAGCTGTGGATTCATCAGGATTTTTAGATAACCTCGCGATTCAAGGACGTCAACGATCCCTCTGAACTGATGACCTGTTATCCCTTTGTTTCGCCAGAATCCAAAATCCAGCCCGAATTCACGACGTGCGCCTTCACGAAGAGCAGCACCGGGAAAAGCTGGGTCTGGAAATTTGCTTTCCCCTAATGTTATCGCTTCGCCGAAAAGGTTTTCCATTAGAAGCGTAGTTTCCCAGTCCAATGTAACATCGGCGAAACGTTCAACAACCAGACAGTCGATATTGACCTGGATCGGCGGTACGTCGATCATTCCCAAATACTCAAGAACCTTATCTGCTTCAGTGTCGTCCTTGCAATGTACAATCAGTTGGTTTGTGGCTGAATTGTGAGCGACTTTGTTGCCGAGCTGTGATTTAACGAGGCCTTCTAAATCTTTGACCGAATGGTGTTTTGTAAAATAAAACAGCTTCACACCATCGCTAACAGGGATGCGTGTCGGCCCACTTCGATATATTTCCGGCAACGGATTCTTCAGGCCGGGAATCTCTCGCGGCTGAGCAAGGTCCGTAAGTATTCTGCGAGTTTCAAGTTCGGTCGTCTTCTTCTCAAAGAAATCTCCGCATCCGGATAGGAATGTTAACATAAAGATAGACAGTGACCGCAACACTATTCCCCGTCCGCGTGCGATTTTAAGAAAGGCTGAAAACATGAACTACCCACCAAACCATTGCGTATGCACACCAGTATAATAGGTATATCGTACAATAGCAAGAAGTTACATGAAAATTAACCTTAAATATTACTAAAAACTGATGACGTAAGCACTTGTCTCTGCTAAGCTTTGATTATGAAACAAAATCTTGCTGAAATTACGACAATAGGTTTTATCTCTCTGGGATGTCCTAAAAATACCGTTGACTCTGA
Source organism: Sedimentisphaerales bacterium (assembly GCA_028282745.1). Lineage (GTDB taxonomy): Bacteria > Planctomycetota > Phycisphaerae > Sedimentisphaerales > Anaerobacaceae > JANQHJ01. The sequence goes on from JANQHJ010000012.1 coordinate 7,466, forward strand.
GCGTATGCTCGCTCAAATAGCCCAATCCGGCTTTGCAATCACCGCCGAGATAGAATCTGCTGATATTGTAATTGTCAATACTTGTGGTTTTATCGCTCCGGCAAAGGACGAGGCTATAGATACTATCAATGAGGCCCTGGGTTGGAAAAAAGCGAAGTCTGTCAAAAAGGTCATTGTCACCGGCTGTCTCGCCCAACGTATGGGCGATGACTTGTTGAAAAAATGTCCGGGCATTGATGCTATAGTTGGGCTTGGTCAGAGAGATGACATTGCTGCAATTTTAGAAGAAACACTTAAAAAGAAAAAACCAAAAACCTACCTCGAGCATCACGACAATTTCATTAGCGATGATCGTGTCAGGATGCTGACTACGGAAGGGCATTGGGCCTATCTTAGAATTAGTGAAGGCTGTGACCATGGATGTTCGTTTTGTACGATACCTGCTATTCGCGGCAGGTTCCGTTCGAAACAGCCCCGAATGATAATCGAAGAAGCACGCGAACTTGCTGACTGTGGTGTTACAGAGCTTAATATTATCGCCCAGGACACAACCAGTTACGGCAGGGACATTGGTCTAAAAGACGGGCTTGCAAATCTGCTCACAGACTTGCATCGGGCTGCGAACGTTAACTGGATCAGGTTGATGTATTTGTACCCCTTCGGTATAACAGATGCTCTTATCGAAACAATCGCCTCTTCAAAGAGGATTGTTAACTACCTTGATATGCCCATTCAGCATATCAATGATGAGATCCTCCAAAAAATGCGCAGGCCCGAAAACAAGAGAATGATTAAGAAACTAATAGAAAAACTAAGATGCTCAATACCCGATATTGTTTTGCGGACTACAGTAATAGTTGGTTTCCCCGGCGAGACGGATGATCAATTCAAAGAGCTGTTGCATTTCATAGAAGATATGCAGTTCGATGCACTGGGCTGTTTTAGATATTATCCAGAGAAAGGTACGGATGCCGCCCGGATGCCGGACCAGATCCCTGAGGGTATCAAGGATCAGAGGGTCGATCAGTTAATGCTTGCTCAGCAGCAGATAGCTTTTGCAAAGAATGACCGGATGGTTGGCAAGGAGCTTACCTGCCTGGTTGAGTCTTTTAATGATGACGGTACTGCGACCGGTCGATATTATGGCCAGGCCCCTGAAATTGACAGCGTTTGTATTGTTAAAAGGTGTACCGCACCGGCTGGGCGGTTCATAAAAACAAAAGTCACCGCTACAAAAGACTACGATTTACTTGTAGAGCAAATTTAGCCTTGTAAAATCACATTACATAAGTAAACTAACCTTCATGCTGAAGCATTTACCGAACATTTTGACCTGCGGTCGTTTTGTACTGACTGTAATATTTATCATCATGATCCTGTATTCACCAAAGATCACCGATGCTGCTGATTATCAGAATTTTCTACTTGTAGCCTTTATACTGTTTGTCATAGCAGGCCTGACGGATATGGTTGACGGCTCAATCGCCAGGGCGATGAACGTTACGAGCAAATTTGGCCGAATGATGGACCCGTTAGCCGACAAAGTACTTGTCTGCGGAGCGGTGATTTGCTTTGCTTTAGTCGGTCAGCCAACGCTCTTTAAGCTCGATAACCCTGTTCTTGCAGTTATTCACTGGGGCTATGCGGCTATAATAATATTTAGAGAAGCTTATGTTACTATTCTGCGTCATATCGCGGAGTCCCGGGGTGTTAACTTTGCCGCGACGATTTCCGGTAAGATCAAAATGTTCCTGCAGAGTTTCGCTATCGGCACAGTTGTCATAAAAATGGCTTACGTCAGAGACGCAGCGTGGGGTAACTATTTCACAAGTATAGTATATATTCTGACAGCAATTGTTACTGTTATATCAGGTCTTCGTGCGACATGTCGTTCAACGTGGCTTGAATCGAAAAAGGCTGTTGAAGTCGCTGAAGATTAAGGAATCATCATGTCATTTTACACAGTCATAAATTGTATGGATGGGCGAACACAGATTCCTGCAATCGAATATCTCAAGAAAAAGTTTAATGTTGACCATGTCGATTCTGTGACCGAAGCGGGCCCTGTAAAGATTCTTGCCGACCAGCCCCATCATTCTCGCCGGTGTCAGGCTATATTTGATCGGGTAGATATATCTGTCGAAAAGCATGGCTCTATTGGTATTGCTATCGTTGCCCATCATGATTGTGCGGGTGGTTTGCTTGATGACGATTCACAAAAACAACAGTTGAAAGATTCGATCAAAAACGTATCAGCCAAATATCCAAACACCCCGGTTATTGGCCTTTGGATCGATTCAGACTGGGCCGTTTCACAGATTGCAGAATGATATCCTGTGGCAGTCCGGTAATCCTTGTATTTTATTACTAACTTTGCTATCATTCCAGCTCCCTTTTTTGCCGAAAGTAAGGTATGGAACAATTGAGCACTGAATTACCAAACAGAGTAACGCATTTGCAGGTGGACGACAGAGATGTCTTTCTCGTCGGCACCGCACATATATCCAAAGAATCAGTCGAGGATGTCAAAACGACCGTCCGGGCAGTTAAGCCGGATACCGTTTGTATCGAGCTTTGCCAGGGCAGGTATGACTCCCTGACAAAAAAGGATGCCTGGAAGAAGATGAACATCTTCAAGATTCTCAAAGAGAAAAAAGCAATGCTGCTCATGGCTCAGTTGATACTGTCAACATTTTATAGAAAGCTCGGCGAAAAGCTCGAAGTAACACCGGGCGCCGAGATGCTCGAAGGCGCAACTCAAGCCAAAGAAGTGAATGCCGAACTCGTTATGGCTGACAGGCGCATCGATATAACGCTCAAGCGGGTCTGGGGGTATCTCGGCTTCTGGAGCAAGATGAAGCTCATTACGGCTGTTATGCTTGGTGGTTTTACTGAGGAGATCGACGAAGAGCTGATTGATGAGATGAAACAGAAAGATCAGCTCGAAAATGTACTCGGTGAGTTTGCTGAAAAATTCCCGGAGATTAAACGCCGTCTTATCGATGAGCGTGACATATATCTTGCCCAGAAGATCAGACAGGCTCCCGGCAAAACCATAGTTGCAGTTGTCGGAGCCGGTCATACGCCTGGTATAGCCGAGCATATCCAGCAGGATGAACCGCTTGATGAACTCGAAACGACTCCAGAGCCTTCGACCTGGCCTAAGATCCTCAAATGGTCAATACCGTTAGCTATTATTGGATTTGTTATTTATAGCTTCTTCAAAAACGGTGCTTCACACTCAGTAGAGAACATTTATATATGGATTTTAGTCAACGGAATTCTTTCTGCGCTTGGAGCGGCTCTTGCCCTGGCACATCCGCTGACAGTAGTTTCTGCTTTTATAGCGGCTCCCATTACAAGCCTGAATCCCGCTATAGCTGCGGGGTGGTTCGCAGGTATTGTGCAAGCCTGGATCAAGACTCCTACGGTACAGGACTTCGAAAACTTACCCGAAGCTACAGGAACTTTTAAAGGCTGGTGGACTAATCCCGTTTTGAAAGTATTAGTTGTCACGGCATTGGCAAATTTCGGCAGTGCGATAGGAACCTGGGTTGCAATTCCCTGGATAATCTCTCGCTCGGTATAGTTTATCCGCGAACCTTTTTAGGGCACTAATCCTGCTTAATATCTTTAAGCGGTATCTCGTACTTATCAATAAGCCGGTTCAGGCTGCGTCTCTCGATACCGAGTATCTCAGCCGCTGCCATTTTCTTGCCCTTGGTGTATTCAAGTGTACGTAGAACGATCTTGCGTTTGACATCATCGAGTGTTGGCAATGTGTGCTGACTGTTAAGTGGTGCCTCCGCTACAATCAGATCGACCGGCAACGATGCCGGCTGGATCGTCTCGCCCATAGTTAGAACATATGCACGCTCGACTGCATTTGCAAGCTCTCGTACATTACCGGGCCAGTTATAGTTCATTATCATCTGCTTAGCTGAGTCGCTGAATATCTTCATCGGTTCACAGTAAAATTGGGCCTGTCCCTGCAGGAAGTATTCTGCAAGCAGGATTATATCGTCTTTGCGCTCTCTCAATGGCGGTACTTCAAGGTTGACGACATTTAGTCGATAATAGAGATCAGCACGGAAAGTCTTATCTTTGACCATTTCCTTAAGGTCACGGTTTGTCGCGCAGAGAACTCTAACGTTAATAGGATAAGACTGCGTCGAGCCTACCGGTGTTACTGTACCTTCCTGAAGAACACGCAGCAGTTTTGCCTGAAGCTCCAACGGGATCTCGCTGATTTCATCGAGGAATATCGTACCGCCGTCAGCTGCCCTGAAGAAACCAAGTGTGTTATCGATAGCCCCGGTAAATGCACCTTTTGTATGACCGAATAACTGGCTTTCAAAAAGCTGTCCGGTTAGTGTAGTGCAATCTACCGGTACGAATACTCTTTTGGTTCGGTCACTATTGAGGTGTATCTGTCGAGCAACCATTTCCTTACCAACACCTGTTTCGCCTGTTATAATAACAGGGCACTTACGAGTAGCAATAGCGTCGATCATTTCTAATATCGAATTAAACGCGCTGCTGTTACCTATAAACCGTGGGCCGTTGATCCCTGAGTCATTGTTTTTAGATTTATTCTGGCTAAATCGAGATGATTGTGAAGAGTTTACCCTCTTCGATGATTTTCCAATGGAAAAAGAGTTACCTTCAGGACTTATATTGTCCTTAGGTAAAGACATACGCCCATCCCCATGACCGTCATTACGGCCGGAATCATCTGGCGCTAGCCCCCAACTGGCGTCATTGTGTTTCCGCATTGTCCTTTTCTTCTTCGCTGAGCTTTAAAAAATGTATTTAAAGCGTCGCCTCTAAATAAAAAAATCTTTCATCAAGCGGGATAGTCCCCCAGGAAGCACTACGGACTCTCATCCCACTCCTCAACTCATAACAGCATCAAATATACCCTATTGGATAATAGAAAATCAAGAAAAAATTATCGGAACTCTTACAAAAGCCCCCAAAGTACCTAATATAACTTCAATATGGGGAGGCTGTCTAAGAGGGAGATAACTCAATGTGAAATAAGATCTTATGAAAATACAATTGTTTAAATATGCTAAAAGGCCTAAAAATGGGGGAAAAAACAGGTCTATCTACATTTTTTTTCAAAAAAAATTGTTAAAAAGTGCAAAGTATATAAGGAGTAAAGCCAAAAAATTGCTAATTTTTCAGGCTATTGTTACAAGAGAAATCTTACAACCAAAAGAGCAATGACCAGACCTGCAGCACGTACAACCCGTAATAATTGGGTTTTTGGTTTAATATAGTACCAGAATGATGCCCAAATTAGGACAATGATGAAAATACGCAGCAAAATGGATAAAAAATCAGTCATCCTATTTAAAATATAACCTATATTAACATTCGCAGTCAACTAAAATTACCCATATTGACGCTATGATGATCCACTTGGGCAAATTTTGGGCATAAATGAGGGTAAAAAATGTTCAAATATTAAAGATGTTTTAGTCGCTCTGCCGAGAGAGCGGGTATGGGAAGAAATACTTAATTAGGAGATTTAAGTATGAATTTTCTGGACCAGGTAAAAAAGTGGATTGGTGAAATCATTGAAATATCATTAATGCTGATAGCTTTAGCAGTGGTTATTCAGATACTCACTGGAAGTGGTGAGCAGGGACTGCCATTTTTCGGCCAGGTAGTAGCAAACCTAACGACCCTGATAGCAACTCTTGGTGAGCAGGGGCTTGTCGGATTAGTAGCACTCGGCGTAATATTCTATCTATTCTATCGCAAGAGAGGAACACAGCAGCATCACGGATGATCAAAAGGTATAGATAATTTAAAGGGCTGGTTTTGATGGAACAAAGTCAGCCCTTTTTTATAGGCTATTACAGCAACAAGTGATTTGTCTTAAATTATATCAAAAAAACGCAAAATTTTCGCAGAAATGTGGGTTATTGGCTTTTTATTAAGCAATATCATGGTTTTCTTTGAAAAATTGAATAAATTATGGTAACATAACTTTCATACCAGCATCCAATTAGAGGTGATGGTAGTCATTTTGAAAGCTATTCTTATAAAGTGCCTTGAGGCAGGGATGATACAAGCACCATGAGAATGGATTTTTAAAATGTTATAATGTGAAAGAGCATTTTTTAAACACGGGTTTCAAAGAAAGGTAGTCACAAGGTATGTGGTACGTCTTGCGTTATCTCTTCGTTTTTTCAATCATTGTAATCATTTCAAGTAGTGCTCACGCCCAGTTAAAAGAATGGACGGGTAACGACCCATGCGATAATCTCTGGACAACCTCAGGTAACTGGACAACGGGCTCTGTTCCAACGAGTAGTGACGACGTTTATGTGGGCGAGGACAACGCTAATAAGGTCTGTGAGATTGATGCGAATATAGCTGCTGTGGTTCAATCAATAGTGGTTGCTCGCTGGCAGGGGAGCAATATTGTTTTGAATATGACTGGCGGTAGCCTGACGATTACTAATGGCCCATTCGAGATTGGTAAATGGGTCGGTACTGGTACTGATGGAACGGTTAACTTATTCGGTGGCAGTATCATTGTTCAAAACGGCGATATGGAAGTTGGTAATCGAGGAGATGCTTTTCTGAATATGACCGGCGGAGCCATAGATATAAGTGGAACTCTCTGGGTTTGTAACCAGGATGGCTCCGGGACAATTGATCTTGATGGCGGTACTATCACCGCAGCCGATCTGGATTCCACTATAACTACCGGTTCACGCTCCATAAATATTACCGACGGCAGGATTATTCTTAACGGTGACAAGACTACTAAGGTTCAGGGTATGGTTGATGATGGATGGATCACAGCTTTCGATACCAATGCTGTTTCTATCGTTTATGACACAGCGACAGATAAAACGCATATAGCGGGTATAGGCATCTCGCCTGTTTACTTGCTTTTAAGCCTAGGTGAGAAGGCAGTATTTACGCTCGATTCAAACCTGCCTGGTATAACGACTTATAACTGGTATAAATCGACAGATAATTCAAATGATACTCCCGGCGACGACACGCTTGTTCAATCAGGGGCTTCGAATTCTTTGACTATTTCCTCGGTTGATGCCAACGATGAGGCTTATTATTATTGCGTGCAAATTGATACCGGCTCGCAAGAGTATTATTCAACTGTCGGCGCGATCGCAATAAAACGTATGCTGGCACTATGGACACTTGATTCCGACTCTAATTCCTTTAACGGCTCACAGTATATTGATATTAGTACCGAAGACGAAATACTTCACAATGCTGATGTGAACGGTACACCGGTCTTTGTACCCGGCGTGAATCCTGCTGTAACCAATCAGGCAGTTTTAATAGATGCTAATAACGGATGGGCCACCGCAGGCACATGGGATCCGACAGGTCGCACCGGTCAATTCACTGTCTCTTTATGGGCCAATTCAAACGATTCGAATTCTTTCCAGAATATTATCTCTAAAAAAGACGGCAGTACATCTGCGACAAGCAACTGGCAGTTAGTGCTCAGCAGTACACAGGAAGCCATATTCTGGGCGGATGAAAAAGGAGCTATAATTGAAGAAGGTTTTCCGCATAATAGCTGGGCCATGGTAACAGTGATATATAATAATGGTACAGCATACTTATATATTAACGGCGTTCAAAGAGCATCTCTGCAATTCGACCTTGCTGATAAGACTGACGCTTTAATATCGATCGGCAAATGGACTGATCAGGTTTTCAGCGGAGCCCTTGACGATATTCGAATTTATAATTACGCACTTACGCATCAACAGCTTGCCGCCCTTTATGAAAATGTCACTGGACAACAGCCATGTGACCCGACAGCAGCTTTATCAGCTGATGTCACGGGAGCATTGGCTGACGAGCCGGACTGTATTGTCAATCTTTATGATTTCGCGAAGTTAGCTGACATGTGGCTCGATTGCTTAATGGTATATCAGGAAAATTGCCCATAAAGATTTAGAAAAAATAAGAAAGAAAAAACAATGATTACTCGCCGTTCATTTTTGAAGTATTCGCTTGCGACAGCAGCGATATCGCCGCTTGCAATGAAGAAAACAGCCTCAGCTGATCCTCCGGCTCCGAAGATGCCAAATATAATTTATGTGCTTTCCGACGACATCGGCTATGCCGACATTGCAGCTTACAGGAGATACCTTAATTTACCTGTTCTCGTGCCAACACCTCACCTTGACAGCATGGTTCAGCATGGAATGATGTTTACCGATGCTTATACACCGTCGGCTCTTTGTGCACCGACACGCTACGGAACATTTACAGGTAATTTCTGTTTCAGAGGCCGTAAGCAGTGGGGCGCATGGTCAGCTTATGAGCCGATTAACATGATAGTCGGCGGTCTCAAGCAGAAAACAATGGGAGATGTCGCAAAAACAGGCGGGTATCACACTGCCTTCTTTGGAAAATTACATGTCGGCGGTGACTTTTATGAAATAGGTTCAAATAATATTTATTCGGGCGATTACTGGAACGACAATAATGTTGATGTCGCGCGAGGCTACGCTTCGAATGGTCCCACCGATTATGGATTCGACTACACACTTGTTTTACCATCCGGCATTCAGGGCAGCCCTTACGCCTATTATGAAAATGACCAGTGGATGAAAATTGCCCCGGATTCGACAATTGTAGAAAATAGCTCTGGTAAGAAAAAGGATTCGAATTGGGACGCCTCAACGGTTGGCGCTTTTCTTGCCCAAAAGACTGTTGATTTTATAGACGACCATCTTATCAACCATAGTGACAAACCTTTCTTTATTTATTACTGCTCACAGGCTATCCACACTCCGCATTATCCGCCGGACTATTATGACGAGGATCTGAGCATGCCCGTCAAAGGCGTTACTGGCATCAATAATCATACAGACATGATATATGAACTCGACCTGCAGATAGGTGAAATGATAGCCAAATTGCGTGCTGCCGGCATCGAAAGAGATACACTTGTTGTCTTTACTTCTGACAATGGCGGCTGGGATTTCGCCGATACACAAGCGGCAGGCCATGACTCTAACAATCCGCTACGTGGTATGAAGGGCGAAATTTATGAAGGCGGCAGCCGTGTGCCGTTTATAGCACAATGGGCAGATACCCAGACAGGCCAATATACTATTGCTCCCAATTCAAAAAGTAATCACCTGACTTGTACCATCGATATAATGGCGACGATCTATAATCTGACCGGCCAACCAATGGAAGCTGCCCATGCTTGTGACAGCGTTTCGTTGCTGCCTGTATTTACCGGCAAACAGCCTGATAATAAACCTATCAGAGAATTTCTGATTATGCAGGGCAGAAATACTGGAGGTGCTGACAGAATGGCCATCCGCGTTGGCAACTGGAAGCTGATCATCAATCATAATAATTACAATCCTATTGAACTGACGAACCTGAAAACTGATCTAAGCGAAGCTAATAATCTTGTCAACGATCCAGCCCAGCAGCCGCGAGTAATGAAAATGGTAAGTCTTTTCAAGCAGGTATATAATAATTCAGCCTGCACTTCGCCTCGTGTTGCTTATTCGACACCCGGCTGTGTAACTAATTCTACACTTGACTCTGATGATAACTGTGTTATAGACACAAACGATCTTGCCAACTTCGCCCAAAACTGGCTAAGCGAGTAATGGCTGGATAGAGAATTACAATAGCTGAGGATGAAAAAAACTCGAGATTAAATCCTGAGTTTTTTGATAAATGGAGCCGATGAGATTCGAACTCACGACCTCTTGCATGCCATATACACAACTCGCTTGTAAGTCCATATTTTAAGGCACCTTATAAGAGTACTTTGTAGTCCGAAAATAGAACCATATAGGCTCATAATTAGTATAGAAGTAATCCCAAGTTATTTCAAGAGTAAGTTTTGACTACACCTGGACTACAGTAGGATGGAGTAGTGGTTATTGTCTATAATAATATAACAGTTTTTGTACCTCCTTTTTGGGGGAAGTAGTATAATCCTAAATTATGTTCCATCAATTCTTCAGGTTGACCATCAAAAGCTACTTTCCCAAGTATATGATTGGCACACAGCTTTAATATTCAGCTTACATTTGGTTAGCGTATAATATACAGATATGAATGGTTTATGTGATATTTGACCATTATGCTCAAGCAATCAAACAATAATATCATTAAAAAGCCATAAAAAACTAACGTAGAATAAATATTTCATCACTACAATTTAAAACACTCAAATATATCAATCAAAGGAGAAATAATGTTCCGCCCAAAAAGACTAACCCCCATCAATGTGTTCGGAATTGTTTTATCAATTGTATTTCTTTGCCCAATATCAAATGGTTATGAGCAAACGCATGAGATCGAAGCCATCCGTATAGCAACGTACAATATAGAGCACTTTTCACGGATGTTTGACCAAGAGAAATTACCAAAAAGCAATAGAAACAGGACAGAGTATTTTAGGGATGAAGAAGATTTATACGAAGTGGCAAGAACAATAAAGCTCAAAGAATTTGATCCCGATATTCTTTGTGTTCAAGAATGTTGCGACCAGGAAATGCTTGAGTTGTTTAACCGGAAATGGCTCGAAAATAAATATGAATTTGTTAAGGTCTTTCCTGGCAATACTGAAAATATGTACCTTGGTATATTAGCCAAAAAAGGCATAGTGCCAATGGCAACCAAAGATCAATATTATTTGGAAAGAGACCCGGCATCCAACTCTAAAACACTTTTCTCTCGAGGACCAGTTTTTGTAAAGTTTCAAACACCAAAAGGAAACAGGTTCTGGGTGGGAACAACCCATATAAAAAGCAAATATAGAAACAGTAAAAGAGCCACACAAAGGCGTATAAAACAAATTACAAGGATAAGAGCAATATGCGAGGAATTACTTGCAGATGGCGAAACGGATAAACTGGTAATACTCGGAGATTTTAATGATGATTTAGGACTTGATGAATATGAAAAGGAACTGGGCCAGGATGCAATTAGCATAATGAATAAAGGAAAAGGCAAGGAAAAGCTGGTATCACTAAACAATCGAATAAATGGGGCTATAGATAAAATATCGACATATCATTGTGAAATTGAACCTCCCAAATATAGAAGCATACTGGATTATATCTTTGCCTCACCAACAATGGCCAGCTATGAAAAAAATACACGTATTATTGATAATCCAATAGCGGCTGTAGCCAGTAATCATTATCCGGTTGTGGCTACTTTTGAGTTTCCAGCCTCCTGTAAAAACATGATTCATGTAACTAACGACTCCCCAAATCAAATACCTAAAAACATTATTCTCATGATTTCCGATGGTTGTGGCTATAACCATATTGATGCTGCAAGCCTATATCAATATGGTAAGACCGGCACTCAACTCTATGAAAAATTCCCGGTTAAATGTGCAATGGCTACTTATATGGCTGGTGGCTCATATGACCCCAATATAGCCTGGGCTGATTTCAATTATGTGGCTGCCGACTATACAGATTCTGCCGCAGCTGCTACTGCTATGAGTACAGGCCACAAAACTTATAAAAAAGCTGTTGGAGTCGATCTTAGTGAAAAACCGCTAAAGCATATAATAGCTCTTTGTGAAGAACTTGGCAAAGCAACTGGTTTGGTCACAACTGTTCAAATCAGTCATGCGACGCCAGCTGGATTTGTTGCTCACAATAAACACAGGCATAACTATGAGCAGATAGCAAATGAAATTTTGAAGAGAAGTCCTATTGATGTAATCGTTGGTTGTGGTCATCCTCTATATGACGAAAATGGTGTAGAGAGGAAAAACGTTAGTGAGGATAATTATAAATATGTTGGTGGGAGGGTGACATTTGAGGCTTTGTTTGCCGGCAATATAGGTGCAGATGCTGACTCAGACAGGATAAATGATCCCTGGGCTGTTATCCAGACAAGAGAGCAATTTCAACAGTTGGCTTATGGGGAAACACCAAAACGGCTTTTAGGCATTGCTCAGGTATGGGAAACTCTTCAGCAAAATCGATCGGGTGATGCCAATGCAGCTCCTTATGTTGTGCCGATGATAGAATCTGTACCAACCTTGCAAGAAATGACTAATGCTTCGCTCAATGTCCTCGATAACGATGAAGACGGCTTTTTTCTTATGGTAGAAGGAGGGGCTGTTGATTGGGCCAGTCATGCTAATCAATCCGGCAGAGTAATAGAGGAAGAAATTGATTTTAATAAAGCTGTAGAAGCTGTTGTAGGGTGGATAAATAAAAATTCCAGCTGGGACGAAACCCTTTTAATTGTTACCGGGGATCATGAGTGTGGTTACTTAACCGGCCCGGATTCTGGAAACAAAAAAATAGGCCCAGTATGGAATAATATCATTAATCACGGCAAAGGCAATCAGCCGGGCATGGAATGGCATTCTGACGATCACACTAATGCTCTTATTCCGTTTTATGCCAAAGGCAAAGGCTCTGGGCTATTCAGGACGGTTATGACGAAGAAAGATCCTGTAAGAGGGTACTATATTGATAATACGGATGTTGCTAAGCTAATTTTTGAAATGCTTAGAAGAAATAATAGCTTGAATTAAAGTTACTCATATAGTATCGGTTTTTGTTATTATTTGATCGACTGTTTTTATTACCACCGGGGCTAATCCACTTATTGTAGCACAAGGTTGCCATATAAAAGCATTACAAATATTTGATACCATCAGGTTTACACCTCTATCTTCGGAACTTCTCAAATCGGTTCTAATGCCGATAACAGGCTTTTTCCTGGCATATGCATATCCCATCTCAATGCATGTCCCGGAATCGGCATCTGGGCCGTCTAAGATTGCCAAAACTAAGTCGCTCTTATCAATAGCCTGGAGGCAATAGCTGTAGATTTTGCATTTAAAATCTTTATCGTCTTTGAGTTCATCTGCTTTGACCTGAGGAAGAATTACAGACACTTTACATGTTTTACAATTTTGTCTGATTTCATTTGCCAGGTCTAAATTAAACTGTCGCTCTGCCGCAGTGAAAAGTGGCCCTGCTAAATATATCGTTATCACTGAATAACCTTTCAATTTTAATGTGTGGTGCCGCAATTATAATGATTGAGCCGAACCAAATTGTCAAGTGACGAACTGTTTAGGGCTTTGTTAAGATTTGATTTGAAAGTTTCACTGACAAGTTAAACAAAATAGTATGTTTAAAAAACATTAGGTGTATATTAAAAAGCCTTAATATTAATTTAAGAAAATATGGCATCTCAGTAAAAACTACTGACAAAGCTATGTGTAATCCTATAATGTATAATTGTTAGTAAGCATTAACTGAATATTAATGTTTTGCATATCATATATTACTAAGATTTTAATACTCATTTCATCACCCATTAATATTTGAGATTTATTCTTATGAATTACAGAAGGTGCGTTCTTGCTATGCAGCTGTATTGGCAATTGTTAAACATGTTCTCGGTGAAAGGTGATTTGATATGCCAGAGGAATATATTTAAGAAAGGGGGTGTCTCGGGATTCAAAGTTTTTTTCATAATCAATCAAATTATGAAAATAGATTATATTAATGAAGAATTAAAAACAGGTGAAGACTAAAGCAAAAGAGTTACAGAATTTCAATAAATGCGAAATTAGTTTCAAGAAGAAAAGGAGAGTGAAATGAAGAGAGTATTATTTTTGCTTACTGTATTGCTTTTAGTAAGCATTGCTAACGCTGATTTAATCATCTCGGAATACGTAGAGGGCAGTTCATACAATAAAGCCTTAGAACTTTATAACACAAGTGGGGCCGTATTGGATTTAAATGATTTCCAGGTTAAAGCATATCACAACGGAAAGTCAACGCCTTCATATACCATCGATTTAGCTGGTTATAGTGTTGCTGCTGACGATGTGATTGTATTATGCCATCCAAGCGCTGACTCTGCAATTTTGAATGTTGCCGACATTCAGACTAGTAGCATTAGTTTCAATGGTGATGATGCAATTGAACTGCTCTATAATGGCAGTGTAATTGATTCATTCGGTCAAGTCGGTGTTGATCCTGGCAGCAGCTGGGATGGTGGTGGAAAAGATGTTACACTTCGCAGGATGGCAACCATACTTACAGGTGATACAGATTCCTCCAACTATTTTACTGCCGCTACTGAATGGGATAGTTACTCAAAAGATACATTTGATGGTCTTGGCTCTCATGTTCCAGAGCCTATGACTATAGCTATCCTTAGCCTTGGTGGGATATTCCTTCGTCGCAGAAAATAGATTTATCTGATTTAAGGTCTAACTAAATGTTTTTCATACAGAAAGATGCTGGGAGAAATCCGCTTTAAAAAGTGCGGACCTCCTGGCATTTTTCTGTCTATCTAATAAATTATTTGTATGTTCGATATCTGTTCAGATGCAATATAAGTCGTCAAAAATTAGAGGCAGGACATTACTATAATGAGTTTTTATAGAGCAAGCATGATTAAGAATAGTAACCATATAAAAATGAGTTTCAAATACAGGCCAGCTTTTACCTTGATTGAATTACTGGTAGTAATATCTATCATAGCTTTGTTAATGGGCATATTGCTCCCAAGCCTGCAATTAGCACGTGAATATGCAAGGAGATTAGTTTGCTCCTCAAATATGAGGCAGGCGGGAATTGGCCTTGAAACCTACGCAGCCGCAAACAATGACTGGATACCAGGGCCAAGTACAAGTGGTGCGCTTCTTACTCGTCGCAACTTACATAATGATATTATCAATAGTTCTTATGGTGCTGTGCAAAATACGGATTGGATAAGCCCATCATTAGGCGAATCCCTTGCCTTACCCAAAGACCCTACTGACCGGTTAGTTGAAATACTCAATAATGAAATGAAATGCCCTTCTAATAAATTTAAGTATGACTATGAGTATCCAGAAGGCAGCGGAATAGTAAAAGATATTCCTGTTCAGGAGATTTATTATTCAAGCTACTCTGCATCACTTGCATTCAATGTCTATCACGACCCGGCAAAACGCAGGAGTTTCAATAGTAAAGTTTTTGATGGTGATGCCCAAAATGCAGGAATGTTTTCTGTCCCAAGTGGTTTTGCCCCAAAAATCCAGAAAATCGGCAATCCCTCTCTAAAAGTATATGTGATGGAAGGCTCACGATATGTAAAGGCAGCTGGTAGATATTCTTATGAGTTATCCTTTAACGGTTTTCCGAAACAAATACAAGGCGGTAACTTTATGCTTTATGGGCCTGCATGCCCACTTAGCGGGGACCCATTCTCTGGTATTCTCGATTCAGAATCGAAGCAAAAGTACGCTTACAGGCATCGTGGCAAAATGGCAGTTACATTTTTTGATGGCCATTGTGAATTCATGGATGTTGAGACGTCGGTAAAAGTCGGCTATTGGCTGCCGCGTGGAAGCCGGATAATTCGGGCAAGAAAAACAAATGATAGAGATGCTGAAGATGGCCAGGTTATTTATTAGAGGACAAGAAGGTGAGTTTGTGATTAAAGCTGTAATAATAAAATATCTATATTATTCAATAATGTTATCATCCATGTTAGTTGTACCTGCAAATGGCGAATTAAGGGTTGTCTGTTACAATGTAGCCGGCTCAGGAGGTTCTGCCAGGACTGGAATGTCAACAGTTCTTAATGCCATCTGCACCGAGAATGTAAATGGTATAGTGCGTCCTATCGACCTTCTTATTCTTCAGGAAGTATCTGGAAATGGCGGCACTGAAAATGATATTATAGCTATCCTGAACCAGCAGCCTGATACCGGGCCTTATCTTAAAGATACAACCAGCACTTATGCCTGTGACGGCAGACATGTGGGACTTGTATATAATTCGGCAACAGTCAACCTTATATCAGCGATTGATTTTCGACATAGCGGTGCCTGTAGAGATAATGCCAGATACCAAATCCGACCTGTAGGTTACGGCCCAGAAGCCGATATTTACATTTATAACACTCACCTTCATTCATCTGATACCAGTGAGCGTCTGGCAGCTGCCAATATCATTCGAACTAATGCAGACGGTTTAGCTGCCGACGCCTATGTTATTTATGCCGGTGACTTTAACATCGATTCATCATCGGAGTCATCATACCAATCTTTTTTATCATCAGGCAATGGCCAGGCAGTTGACCCCATAAATCGCCCCGGAACATGGCATAATAATCCCTCATTTAAGGATATTCACACACAAGCACCAATGAATAATCCACCGGGTGGTTTAATTGGCGGCGGGATTGATGACAGATTTGATTTCCAATTGGTCTCGACCGATCTGAAAGATGGTGAAGGCTGCAGTTATATCGGAGCAGGGATTGGAGACATTTCCGCAGGAAACCATTCCTATCACTCGTTTGGTAATAATGGAACGCATCCGTGGTCCTCTGGCGCAGGAAACATCAACCATCCATCTAACACCGCACAACCTCAAAATGTATTAGATGCACTTACCACCGCTTCAGACCATTTGCCGGTAGTAGCTGATTTTCAGTTACCTGCCCGGATGCAGGTTATTGTAGATTCGATACCTAATGATGTAGAGCAATATACAGCCGTTGAGATTGCTGTTACTATCGAAAATATCGCTCCTGTTAATTTGCCGCTGGGTGCTGACGAATTAGATTATGTTCTTTCTACGACGGGAGATATTGCAGGTTCTGCAACAGGTTCTGATGCTGCTGCAGGTAGCGGCAATATCCATTATATCACCCTTGATACATCTACAATAGGTATGAAAACAGGTCAGATTTCTGTCATATCAGATTCCCAAAATGCATCTGATCCATGTTTTGTACAGGTTGTTGAATTTAACGTCTATGGTTCAAATACACCTTTTTGCGTTAATCAACCTTCAACAGATTTAAGCGGGGATTGTAAAATTACACTTGTTGATTTTGCAATGTTTGCAGAGCAGTGGTTCTATACTGAAGCAAATGACCCCAATATTTTAGACATCGAACCTGTTATAACCGGCATAATAGACGGTACTTTATCAGGCGGCACACCAAAAGCTGTTGAAATTTATATTCCGGGAAGACGCGATCTTTCTCAATACAGCATTGAACGCTCCGATTCTGGTGGAACATGGGGTAACAATACGCAATTGACCGGAATTTATGAGAACACTTTTGTTTACCTTATCGGCTCCGATAATAACGGAGAGCAGCGATTCAATGAAGTCTTTGGCGCCAGTGGTTTTTATGCTAATAGACCATTGGTGAGTATTCTTATTAATCACAATGGTAATGACGCATATCGCTTAATTAAAGATGCGAATGTAGTAGATCAGGTGTGGATGCAGAATAACTCACCTGTTTACATGGATTCTTACATGTATAGATATGATCGAACAGGGCCGGATGATGGTTTTGTTATGGATAATTGGTATATGCCCCTTGTTGATTCTGGTTATGACCTCAGTGGTCTTGATGCAGCCGGCATCAGGGCTGCTGTGCCATTTGGTGATTATGTACCGCCGGAAGGTGCACAGTTGCCGCCATGCTACTATGGATATCCTGAAAGTGATTTCGATGAAAGTTGTACAGTCGATCATAACGACCTGCAGGAATTGTGCACAGAATGGCTGGAGTGTGGGCTGGATCCTAACTCGGCCTGTTGGTAAACGAATTGCAATATAGATGAAATTATGGTTTGGAATAATTACAACCTATCCCAAAATCTATTTAAAATGGTGTTTTCAATACTGATAACGCAAATACAAGGTGTTTTGGGATGACTTCTAATAAGAAAGGAGGGCTGGTTTAAAAACACAATCAAATAACATTATAAAATATGTTTGCATGATAATGGTTTAAAAATTTTATCAATAATATTATTAAAGGAGAGCTTAAGATGAAAAGAGTTATTTTTTCTTTGATTGCTGCAATGTTATTTGCTGCTAATGTTTCTGCTGCTGTGATTATTACAGGAACAAGCTTTGAAAACGAGTACCCAAGCGGCGATGGCAGATACTATCATGATGTCAACGACGCTGATCATGATATGGATAACTGGGCAGGTGTGATTGTAGATTCCACTCAGGATTCTGTTGACGCCTGCGACCTTGGCTTTGACGCTTATTTCTATGATGTTAACGATCCAGCTTATATTCAAACAACTGCCGAATATGACTATCTTGGCGTTACTGATTATACACCAATTTATCAAGAGTCGATGGCAGATGGCAACCAGGCATATCAGCTTCAGGATGCGGACGGAAAGATTCAACTGACATTTGACACTGTCAATGTTACAGGTATGGACAATGTATGGGTTTTACTTGATCTTTTTGTAAAAGCTACTAGCTGGGAAACAGCAGGCGAAGGGACAGGCTTTGATGCTATAGATATTAAGCTGCAGACAGATGCTGGTAACGTTCAGATTGTTGACCCAAACGTCGATCCGGATTTCAGTGGTTTGGAAGGTAAGTGGACTACATTAACAGGTGTTGTTCCAGCAGGTGCTACACAGGCAGCTTTAGTAGCTTCTTTGACATGTAATGCTGCCAGTGAAGCAATATGGATTGACCACGTACGATTTATAGTAGGTGCTACTGATGGTCCCAATGAATCCACAAGCTGGGAAGATTTCATACTTACAACAGATCTTCGTGGAATTCTGGATGAATACCCCACACAGGGCATTGACCAGTCGATATCAAATTCAGAGGCTAACACAGGTTCTAAAAGCCTAAAGGTAGGTCACGAGGATGTTAGCGGCACACCTCAGGCTTATCTTGCGTGGATAAATGATCTTCAGATAGGCGATGTAGTTACTGCCAGGTTCTATGCAAAAAATGGTGTAACAGATGGAAATAATATTCGCATTTGGGGCCATTGGACAGATAACAACGATATGGAAAATTATGAGGGCAGCGCCGGTGGAAATGCAAAATACAGCGGCAACGACTGGACAGAATTGATCCATTCATGGACAGTGACTGATGCAAATGCAACAGGCTTGGCCGTTGAGGCAAGGGTATATCTTGATAATGGCGATTTTGGTTATGTTGATGATCTAACCGTTTGGGCACCGGCTCATGCTAACATCACACTACCGGAAGCATCAGGATACTACTGTGAAACTCGTCCGGAGTATGATTTCAATAAAGACTGCAAAACCGATCTCACAGATTTTGCCATGTTTGCTTTAGACTGGATGAGTTGTACTCGTTATCCTTCGACTGAATGTGAAGAATAACAAGGCAGTGATTTATTTTTTAGTTCAAAAGGCCGATGGATTCACGTCTATCGGCCTTTTTATTGGATTGTTATATCAACATAAACGAGACGATGGTCCGAGCTGATTATTTCGTTGTCACCTACAAGATCGAAAAATCCATCTTCTTTGGTTGGCCAAAATACACCGCTATTAACAATATTCAAATCAACTGAAGGCAGAACATAGTCAACACGCAGGTTGCCGGGATTATCCCCCTTATCATCAAAATCAGCGGTATCTAAGGAAGGATTACCTTTCTGATTTAGATTATTCTCTTTTTGCCTGATATGAGCTTGCACTGCCCCCTTGCTTTCCGGTGAAAAGTTTGAGTTAATCAGCGGATGCTGTAGAAGTTTTATTATAGCACCAAGTGTATCAGTACCATCGCAAGGATCAGCATTTAGATCACCCATAATAATAAACCGTTGGCCATATTCAAGACCGCCTGTAGCTCCTTCGTCATCATAAATATAATGTCCATGTTCAGGATTAATATAATCATCCCAAAAACGAATTTCATCATGATTTCTCTTGCCATTACGACCCTCCGGGCCATCAAATACAGGTGGTGTTGGATGACTTGCTAATACATGTACCACAGTATCCCCTACAAGAATAGGTATGTCCCAATGACTTTTAGAGGAGAGGCGAACAACTTCTAATTCATCATAGCTATACCAATCACAAGGCTCTATTGTACAAGGGTCATCAGGAAGAAGTGCATTGGGCATATCTTTCCAAAGGAAATTTTGAAAAGTTCGAATCTTCGATGAAATAATAGGAAATTTTGAAAGAAGTACCATTCCGTAATGGCCATGATGATAACCATAACCGTAAGCATCCCCGGAGCCGCCTATAATATCATCATTGTTCAAGTCAAATCCGGATTGTAAGCCAGTGTTAGTTTCATCTGTGTAAATGTAAGGATAATTTATGGGAGATAAATTGTTGGTTTTGCTGTTCAAATAATGCTTGATAAATAACCATATTGCCTTTTTATCAGGATCATAGTCAAATTCATTTATGAGCAATATATCCGGCTGAGTGATTTTTATTATATCGCTTACTGCCTTAGCTTGTTTACAGTAACCGGCTGCAAGTTCCTCAGCTAATTGCATTTGTTTTTTTCTAGCTAAAGAAACATTAAAGGATGCAAATCTAATACTCTTTGCTGAATTATTGGAACAACCGGCAAAAAACACAATCGGCGCAATAAGCAAAACCAATCGGGTCAATCCTCGTATTTTGAACATTGGAACACTCCAGCTCTTAGGACTTAATTGAATCATCTAATATATATTTGTAGAGTAAACACCCCTATTGTTTCTTTGTGATGAGTTTTTTGTTT
>JANQHJ010000146.1 GCA_028282745.1 Sedimentisphaerales bacterium
TATCGATATTAGTGGGGTGGACCCAATAATCAGCGTTATCACCGGTAATGGCAGTGATGTTAGCGTCATTATCAACTGTAATGTCCAAACCAAATGCACGCGGTCTGTTAGCATCGCCAACTGAAGCATAGCTAACTGTGACCTCGCCGTTTGCATCGGCAGTACAACTGATCGTAACGTCGTAAGCCATCGCTGAACCGGTCAGCACTAAGGCTAACATTAAAACAACAAACTTCTTCATAGTTAAATCCTTTCCTTTTTCTTCTTTTCTTCGCCGGGCAACTCACCCGACAATTCTTGGTTCATTTTAAAGAAGATTTAACAACTCACCTTGTTTTCAAAACTTTGAGTCTTCTCACCCTGTTTCACGCATACCAAAAGCCACAGTTCAACAATACGCATAGTGGAATAGCGTGCCGGCCAACAAGGCTAAGCCGGAATGAATTAGCATTTTCGACTCCTAAAAGCCTACTCCTCCTTTCTCGCTCAAAGAGCGATTTTCCTCGGTGTACACAACTACTACTGCCTGCATACACCTAATTCCTGGTGAAGACCAAGGTTAATATAGCAAAATCGCTCATTAGAATCAAGTAAAAATACTGTTAAATCGAAAAATTATTGCCGTAAACAGTATTTTCAAAAAAATCCCAATCAGCCCTTCACCCTGCAAAAATATCAGGATTTATCTCTGATCCATTACTAAAAATATAAGCTATAAAAAACGAGGAATTTTAAAATTTTTCATTTTTTTTCGATTTTTTTGCATATTTTGCCCAAAATTGCCTTTTTTCTGGTATCTTCAAGTCATGTTTAAATTTTTCCAGGGACGGTTAATTTTCACGCGATTGGCGTTAATAGTGGCCTCATCAGCCCTTATCGCTATTGGGATTCTGACCATATATTCAGTTGGCCATCCCGCAGAGCCTAGCCCAGCCGGTAATGCCGAAGAATTTGCCCAAAACTACAAACGGCAGATCATTTTCGCGATATTGGGCATAACCGGATTTATCGCTATAAACCTCATAAAATACCGCCGCTTGGGCGAATCCAGCTACTGGATATTCGGAATTGTGGTTTTCATGCTCGTTATCCTGCTAATTGGCAAGTTCATCTCTCTGCCGTTCGTAGAGCCCAGAAATAACGCCTATCGCTGGATACAAATCTCCATCGCCGGCCGCGATCTGCCATCCATCCAGCCTTCTGAGTTTTGCAAGCTGGCCTATATACTGGCATTAGCTTGGTACCTGCGTTTTCGCAGCAATTACAGCAGTTTTCACGCCCTGATAGGCCCTTTTTTATTCACCCTGCTGCCAATGATCCTGATCGTCCTCGAGCCGGATCTCGGAACAGTAATGCTTATGATGCCGGTGCTATTTTCGCTTCTTTTCGTAGCTGGAGCCCGATTAAAGCATCTGTTATTAGTATTGTTGCTTGCTGTCATTGCCAGTCCGGTCATGTGGATGCTGATGGAGCCCTACCAGAAAAGGCGTGTCGCCACGGTGGTTTTACAGAGCAAAGCCGTCCAGCAGAAGCTACATGATCACCCAAAAATCAGCAAAATATTTCTTGGCCGAAAATTCGACCAGCGTTACTGGAGTTCAGGCCCGGGTTTCCACCTTGAACGCAGCAAGATCGCCATAGCATCCGGCGGCGAAAAGGGGTACGGCTTCCGCAAGGGGCCGTTCATTAAATATGACTTCCTGCCCGAGCGGGTAAACGACTTTAGTTTCGCCATAATCGCCCATCAATGGGGCTTTTACGGTGCCCTGGCGTTGATCGGGCTGTTTATTGTGATAATATTGTGCGGCCTGGAGATAGCAAATCGAAATACTGATCCATACGGGCGACTGCTCGCCTTTGGAATAACAGCGATGTTCACAGTTGAGCTGTTAGTAAATATCTCAATGACACTCGGCCTGATGCCAATTACGGGCCTGACACTGCCGTTCGTTAGTGCCGGCGGATCGAGCCTCTTAACAAGTATCCTTGCGATCGGACTCCTAAATAACATTGGCCGAGCCAGACCATTCTCTGTTGCTCCAAAACTTTTTGAATAAGGCGTTTTTTATGACTCTTGAAGATTATCTCGATAAAGTAGCTCAATTCACCGACAATGACTTCGGAAAGATGGTCAGAAGCCAGTTTAAGGACATTACAGGAACCAGCGAGCTCGGTATGCTGGCCTGCCCAACAGCCGAGGAATTAGAAGAGCTTCGCCGGGCAGTGGCAATAATGACACCAGACGAGAAGAAAAATGCTTGCAATTTGTCCGACGAAAAGATACAAAGTATCGCTTTGGATGCCGGTGTGGATGTTGGCAACTTAGCAATATTCATCAACGGCTACTGTTTACAGTGTAAACGAGTTTCGTAGCCCGCTATTGTAAAGGGCTTCGAAAATTAATTATAGAGAAAAATAGGAGCAATAAAATGGCAGTAAAAATTAGAATGACCAGAATGGGAAGAAGGCACAGACCTTTCTTCAGGATCAATGCGATAGAAGGACGTAATCCGCGCGACGGTAGAGTCCTCGAAAAATTAGGCCACTATGACCCACTGGTAAAAGACGAAGCAAAGCAGCTCGTCCTGAATACAGAAAGAGTAAAGTACTGGCTCGACAACGGGGCGGTACCTTCAGATACAGTTTCACAAATGCTGCTCAAGATCGGCATCAAGACAAAAGTAGCCGAGCAAAAAGCGGCCCGCCGAGCAAAAGCAAGGGCCCAGGCAAGAGCAAAAGGAAAATTCTTCAACAAGGCTGAAAAAATAGCAGCTGAAAAAGCAGCAGAAGCAGCTAAATTGAAAGCTGAAGAAGAGGCCAAGGCTGCCGAGGAAGCCGCCAAAAAGGCCGAGGAAGAAGCAAAAGCAAAGGCCGAAGCTCAAGCAAAAGCTGCCGAAGAAGCCGCCGCACCTGCAGAAGAAACACCCGCTGAGCCAGCCGAAGAGAAAAAAGAAGATGCCCCTGCCGGACAAGCACCTGAGGCTGAGGCTAAAGAAGAAGAAGAAACAAAAGAATAGATATCCTCAACTTAATAACGCAAAGCCTTTAATCAACTGGATTGGAGGCTTTTTTTATACCTGTTTACAAGCTTATGGATTACATGTTTTACACGGCCTTTTGCCACTTGCAATCGCCCTGTCACGTGATTCGAAATGTATTAGATTATGCCCGCTGATCTTTTGTGCCCAACGACAATTAGCCTTATGAAATATCTTGCTCTTTTCAGAAGCACAATACCCGTATTTTGATAGCTGCTTATCTTTTTGTCCATAATCATAGTATTGCCCTGTCGCTGATGTTATGGCGTCGCCCACTTTGCGTTCGGCATTCTTACGCTTTTGTGAAGTATTCGACCATTGCCATTCTTTAACAAACGCATGAACCTGGCTATGAGCAGTTGCTTTAACAGATTCATAGAGCTTGTCGGCAGTAGCTATACCTATTGGAACATCGATCCGCCATATTTCACCTTTTAACGGCGAGCGAATACCACTGATAAATACTGTTCTTGCCAATGATGTCTGTATATTAAATGCGTACACATCGTAATCTTTGACCTTCACAAATCCGACATGCACTATCAGTTCGGGGATTTGAGCGGGATAGGCCCTTAGATTTTCTATTAGACCGCCCTGCTCAAGCATGTGCTTTTTGAGATTGATCAGCCTCTTATCATCTTCACTAACAATAACACCAGCTATTATCTTAAGTTTATCGCTGCTGAATTTGTCGATCAATTCTTTCTCCAGCTGCCCATAATCAATTAAGCTGTTTTTCACACTTGCCCTATCCGGCATTATCCTGATATATACTTCATCGAAATCTGTCAAAGCACGATTTTTCATCGGAGCCCAGATACCCTCGTGTTCCTGTTGCGAAGAAAAGGCACAAGTAAATATTAGCGAACCTATAGTGAAAAAATATATTAAACGAGCTTTCATAATTCTACCTTTCTATGCAATAAGTGCAAAAGCCTCTTTGACATCCATACCCTCTTTGACGCCGAGCTCTTTAGCCTGTGCATTTACCTCGGTAACTTTTCGATCCGGGAATCTTTCCAGAGTCTTGATCGGATTATCCGGCGTACTCTCAACAAGAGCAGCCGCTACTCCGTACCCGCCGCAGGCTTCGACATCCACCGCCGGACAAGCCAGGAATCCCTTACCGCCTGTCACGATAAGAATATTAAATCCTTCCCACTTCGTTTGAACGCCCTCGACCATCCCGTTAGCTGTTTGATATGTCTTTGTATTGATCTGCATTGTTCATTCACTCCCTAAAAACAATTCAATATTGCAGTCATATTATGTTTACCGCCGTTAAAGCTCATTGCCCCTATTATTTGAACGGTCTCATTCTTCCCCAAGTGACTCAATATCTGCAATATCTTTCTTCCTGTGCAATACCTTTTTATTCTTTATAAGTTCACTTCTGCCTATAAAATAAACGGGTACTCCGGAATAATTGCCTGGAACTTTGCCCGATTGTGCTTGAGCCCACGAAACACCGGTTAGAGATGTCATTATATCAATTCGAACCGGAGGGACACCAAGCTGAATAACTTTTTCAGGACTAATAAAGTCTTCTTTGTCCAGCTCAATAGATTCAAAACCAAAATCTCGTAAAGCCAGGATGATTTTTTCTGCATTGTTTTCTACAGGCGCAACAAAAATATCTATGTCGCCGGTAAACCGTGGAGCGCCATGGAATGCAAGTGCATAGCCGCCCACGATTATATAATCAACATTATGAGCGTTGAACAATTCGAGCAATTCTTTGAAGTCGGATTGTATCTCCATAAAGCTGCTTTCGCAAAGAATCTACAGCCGCTACTCGCTCCTCAGGGGGGCGGCTCAGCCAATATTCAAGGTTTTGTCTGATTTCATTGATACAATTTAGATCGTGCTTATGCAGAACATGTTTCATCATGATTATATTGTATTATATTATGCAGTTCCTTCAATCAAAAAAACTGCAAATCGTTGCTCGAACAAAATATGTTTTTCTATTTACTAACTAATACCCGCTAATTACAATCTTGGAAATTGAATGTCCTGTGTTTTAGGGAAGATTAAAATGAAAAGTTTCGAATCAGTTGACTGTGTACTCGATTTTGCTATCGAGCAGGAAATAGCCGCCCAGAAATTCTATCTCGACCTGGCTGAAAAAATCGCCGTCCCTCAAATGAAAGAAGTTTTTGAAAATTTCGCAAGAGAGGAAAAAGGACACCAGCTCCAGCTCGAACAGCTTAAATCTTCCGGATCACTTGCCCAGGACCTCGAGCAGGAAACTATTCAGGATCTCGGCCTGGCTGACTATCTTGTCGATGTCGATCCTGATGAGGATCTTAGCTATAAAGACGCCCTCGTGCTGGCAATGAAAAAGGAAAAAGCCGCCTATCGCCTTTACATAGACCTGGCGGCAACAGCAATCTCTGAGGACATCACAAATACTTTTCTGTTTCTGGCCCAGCAGGAAGCAAAACACAAGCTGCGGTTCGAAATCGAATACGATGACATTGTCTTGCAGGAAGACTAAAGGTAGATTTTAAAAATTGGGAAAATAGTTACTGTCATTGCGAGCAAAGCGAAGCGATCTTGCTCTTTAGAACAGGAATTAAGATTGCCGCATCGCTACGCTCCTCACAATGACAGTTTTTAGAGATTTCCTAAATATAACAACGATCACTTTACAAGCTTTGCGATGTCTTTGAATTTCGGGTGCCCTGCTGTTTTCAATATAGAGCTACTCGCTGGTCCTTAAAATAATTATTAATTCGACGAGATCAATATCTTCGCTGTTATTATTAGGATCAACGGCTGGGCCATTTCCGGTCAAGTTAGGCTTGGGGATTGGAATTTCATTGATGTTCGGTTTTCCCGCGTTTGTGAACATCCTTTTAGGGGAGAACTGAGACAAGTCATTGAGCGTCGCGTATTCCCTGGCTTTAGACATCGCTATCTCGCTGTCGCTTTCTATCATGACAGCATTTATCTGCAAGGCCGTCACATCATTTACAACTATCTCGTTATCATTTTCCAGCCGCACTTTTAATACCGAGCTGTCAAACTTATCCCATATACCAGACATATCAGCGAGGAACATGCTCATCGATTCTTTGCTGCATTTAACGGTATAAAAGCCCTGCTCGCTATCATTTACAGGGAATTCTACTATCATTATCTTACTGTCAACCATCGCCCTTTTAATAAAGGCATCGACACCTTTGAAATTAGAACTTACCGTCATTAACTCTAATCCGCCGGATAGCTTTTTCTTTTCTTTAATTACCGGCTTAGTATCAACATTTTCATTGCTGACAACCTTAATTTTTACCGGCTCACTGGTAACTGGTTTTATCTCTATCTCTTGATCCCATGTGCCGGCAAGATTTTTCTTTCCGGGGCCGGAAACCATAATGGAATAAACGATCATAGCGAGCACACCTACCAACACCAGCATTGCCGCAATTGAGATTGATTTTTTAATCCGAAAATATTTGACACCTTTTGTCCTGTCAAAATCACTATTGCATATTTCAATAAGGCTTCGTTGATCCAGCTTTTCTTGAACCTGACTTAATATATCACCCGGCGGCTGCTCCTCCGGGAGAGCAGCGATCAAGTCTCTGCAGGACTTCAACTCATTAAATCGCCTGAGAACATTTTCATCATGCTTTAAAAGTCGCTTTACTTCAGTTTGCTTTCTTGGGCTAAGTTCCTCGTCGAGATAAGCGCTGAGCAGTTCATCTAATTTTTTCTTATCGATACTCACCGTAATATAGCCTCCAGATTTGCCCGCAACGTTGCCCGTGCCCTGCTGAGCCGGCTTTTAACCGTCCCGATCTCAATTTCCAGAACACTTGCTATATGGGCATAATCCATATTTTCTATTTCCCTCAAAACTATAACTGCTCGCTGCGATTGTTCGAGGTTCATCATAGCTTTAATTATCAACTCGACTGCTTCTTTGCTCTGGGCAACGATAAAAGGCTCGGCCTTACTGTCGCCCGCGAGATAATTCCTTAAACTCGTCCTGGCCTCATCGCGGTCACCAACAACCGGCTTGTCAAGCGATACCATATTAACTTGTTTCTGTCGTCTGATAAAATTCAGTGTCAGGTTCACAGCTATCCGAAACGCCCAGGTATAAAAGCTGCTGTCGCCGCGAAACCTGTGCAGGTTCTCTATTATTCTGACAAATGTATCCTGAGTAAGTTCCGCCGCAGTTTCACGGTTTGCACAAATTCTCAAAATAACATTAAAGATCCTGCCTTGATATTTAATTATCAACTTCTCAAGCGCACCCTGATCACCGCCCCGGTATTGCTCTACCAAAGCCACATCGCTAACTCTTATTTTGGCAGTTTCAGGCTGCATTAGTGCCTACCTTTATATAGACAATCTCCCATGCCTTTTGTTCCACACCCACCATCCTGAATTGTTATAAATCATATAATCCCAGATTTAGGCTCCCCGGTCAATATCTTTACTACCTATATAAACTGTACTTAGATCACGAAAAATTGCAGTATCACCCTTAGAATCCTCTCTACAAGCACTAACATGGATTTGTTCGGTATCTATCTTTTTTTGAGGCATTTGAATGTTTTTTATGAATGCATGGAGGCCCTTTTTAGCCCTATCTCCCAAATCACCCAACTTAACCATAGACGATCAAACTAAAGGACAGAAGAAAAGTTGAAATAGCACCCCACCCTGCTAAACTAAAGTCTCTCTCAACTTAGCTTTGACAGTAAACTTCAAAATGTTATTTGCAATCTACACTTGCAAAAAATGCGCCAAAGTTCAATTGGGCTTAATCATTCAGGCTGCTTTCTTCTTTCTCCGGTGCACAATCGCACTGACTTGACTCTTTGCCGCAACCGACACAGCAACCGTTATCGATCACACGGCCACATTTTTCACAGGGCGAGCATCCACATGACTGGCACATTTCAGCCACCTTTCCGGCGCTAAGCCCTAAACCGAAATTCTACGGTTATCGACCTCTTTCCAAGTCTATTTTGTATATTATCTAACCACAAAATTCAATCTATTTTTTTAAATTTTGCACCAAGCTCTTTTCAAAACCGGGTTTTCCACTATAATATACGAAAATATTGATTAAAGGATTGCAATATGAAGAATAATTGTTCGATTATGCTCACAATTTTACTGTTAGCTGTCGTTTTCTGTGTCACCGGATGCGTCGAAAGACAGCTCACAATTAAAACCGTCCCGGAAGGTGCTTTGGTCGTGCTCAATGACGAAGAGATCGGCCGGGCTCCGGTTACAACTTCTTTCAACTGGTATGGCACCTATGATGTCCGCATCAGCAAGGTCGGCTACGAAACCCTGAAAACCCATCGCAAACTCGACGCACCTGCCCATGACAAATTTCCATGGGACTTTTTCGCTCACTTTTTGAATCCCAATCGCATCGTAGATAAATACGAATGGCAGTTCGAGCTCGAAGAAAAGCAAACACCTACAAGCGAAGAACTCATCAAAAAAGCTGACTTGCTAAAAGAGACCATGTAATTTGTCATTGCGAGGGAGCGAAGAGACCGCGGTGCTTGCATGCCTAAGGTGCAATCTTGTAAGCTCGAAATTAAAAGTAAGTTCGCCTTTTAGTCACCGCCTGTCGCCGTGTCGTTTGCGCGGATACTTCTTTTTCGTTTTCGTA
>JANQHJ010000148.1 GCA_028282745.1 Sedimentisphaerales bacterium
TATCGATATTAGTGGGGTGGACCCAATAATCAGCGTTATCACCGGTAATGGCAGTGATGTTAGCGTCATTATCAACTGTAATGTCCAAACCAAATGCACATGTCATATTCGTATCGTCATTGGAATCGGCTGTATAAGTGATTGTCACTTCCAAACCGTTTACTAAACAATACAATTAACATCAACAGCAGTCAAAGATATTTATGAAAGACAAACTAATGATATAATTGGAATTATGACATGCTTGATCATTCTATAATCCTCCATTTAATTTTTCCGCTCAAAATCTCTTGCTCTCTCCATACCCCTCCCAAAGCATTAAGCTCATACCATGGCGATTTACCAGCATTGTCAAGGAGATTTTTAATATTATTGTCCCACAAAGCCTTGAAATCAGGGTATTTAGCAGATAGATATTTTTAACTTAACATGTTATAATCGCAGATGTAGTAATAGCCTTAAATGGCTGAAAAGGAAATGATATCGATGTGATAGATTTAAATGCGTATGATTCATGTATGATCTATCTATATAGTGACAAGACTAATTTGCCAGTAATAAACTGGATAGATCCAGGCGATTTCAGTGTCGCAAGAGTTACAGGAGGTTCACCTCTTTCTGCTGCAGGCGATAGTACCACTTTTGCCGTTTACCCGAGCGGTTAAATCGGCTGGGAACGAGGGGAATCCAATACGGGTGTCCAGATAGTGCTCCAATTACCGCTGGCATGTGGTATGAAATAGAAATTACTGGTGTTTGTGATCTTGGTTGGACAACTATGAGTTCTGATTATTATACCAGTTCTGGTAGTAATGATTTATTGACAGTTACAGTTGGAGTCCCAGAGCCGCTGACACTTGCCCTGCTTGGCTTAGGGGCAATCGCTCTTAGAAGAAGAAAAATATAAAATTTTTACTTTTTTAACATGCAGTGACAGTCCAATGCTCTTATATGGAGCTTATATATACACTAATATTCTCTTAATATTATAGCACCCCATCAATTGTGGTAAAATTGCATACTTTATGCTGCGTCAGCTAAGTAAATCTGGCGATGACAAGGGCCTGTGATTTGAGGCCTTCAGCGACACTATAATCGCCTAAACTACATATCATATAACTGACACAACAAGCCATAGCTTAATAAATCTGCACCTTTCTTATTTTATGGCCCAGATATATATGCCCAGTTTTGGCTTGTTTACCAAGCTTAGCTTTGATATACTTAATGTTTAATGCTATTTTTGAAAGGAGAAAAATGAGAAATAAACATGGTTTTTTTAAGATGTTAGTTCCAAGCGCTACCGTCTTTATATCAAGTGCCTGCATCATGATAATTGAACTCGTAGCGAGCAGGCTAATAGCCAAACATCTGGGCTCATCTCTATATACATGGACCGCAGTGATTGGCATTGTCCTGGCGGGTATAACTATAGGAAATTACATTGGTGGTAGAATCGCCGATAAATTCAAAACAACAAAAGCCTTATCTGTTATTTTTGTACTCTGCTCTACCAGCTGTGTCATCACAATAATCCTAAACAACACTGTGGGCAATTGGCTTTTTCTCTGGCAATTAAGCTGGCCCATGCGAATCTTTTCACATATATCCATTGTATTTCTGCTACCATCTGTTTTACTTGGGACTATTAGTCCCATTGTAGCCAAAATGGCACTTGACAAAGGACTGCCACAGGGAAGAACAGTGGGAGATATTTACGCATTTGGTGCTGCTGGCAGTATCGCAGGAACATTCGCTGCCGGATACTATCTTATTGCCGCCATGGGAACCATGGCTATAATATGGACGGTTGCAGCCGTATTATTAGCAATGAGTATTTTTTACTGCGCAAAGTCATGGCTACCATATACATGGGCTGGTACATTCCTTATAGCCCTTTTCTTAGGTAATGTACCCGCCGAAGCTACTCAAAATATCGGCTCTTATCTAAAACTAAGAGAAAAATCTGATCTTACAATTATATATGAAGATGAAACTCCATATTGTTACGTAGCAGTAAAACGTATTTCAGAAACCCGAGACAGAAGAGCATTCATACAAGATAAACTAAGACACAGTGAAATTGTCGTAGACGACATTAATGATCTTCGATATTTCTACACAAATATATATGCCGGAATTACTCATATTCTTAGTGAAAACAAGGAGGAACTGTCTGCAATGGTTATTGGAGGAGGAGGTTATGCCTTCCCCCAATATCTTGAAAAAAACTGGCCTGGCAGCAATATTGATGTTATTGAAATAGATGCTGGTGTTACAAAAGCGGCTTATGAAGCTTTCGGCCTCAGTAAGGATACGTCAATTAATACCATTACTATGGATGCACGTAATTATGTAGATGAACTGCTTGTAAAAAAAAGTTTAGGCCAAAGCATATCAAAATATGATTTTATTTACGAAGATGCCATTAACGATTATTCTGTGCCATTTCAACTGGTCACAAAAGAATTTAATGAGAAAATTTTCCAGATTCTTGAAGAAGATGGTATTTATATGGTCAATCTGATTGACACCTATGACAATGGAAAGTTTTTAGGTGCTATGGTTAATACATTAAAAGAAACATTTGAACATATTTATGTCGTCTCAAGCTATATGTCTTTACCTTCACTTCGCGATACTTATGTGGTAATAACCTCTAAACACCAAATCAATCCCCAGGAAATATTCGCACAATATAATCCCGACTTAAGGCTTCGTTATCTCGATGTTAACGATTTTAACTATTTAAATGAACGATCGGGTGGAATCGTGCTTACAGA
This sequence comes from Sedimentisphaerales bacterium, assembly GCA_028282745.1. Taxonomy (GTDB): domain Bacteria; phylum Planctomycetota; class Phycisphaerae; order Sedimentisphaerales; family Anaerobacaceae; genus JANQHJ01. The sequence continues at coordinate 2,784 of JANQHJ010000148.1, forward strand.
TAACTATGCTCCTGTTGAAAACCTCCTTACTGCTGTTGTCCTTCAGGGCGGCAAATCGGCCCTTGCTGAAAGGTATCTAATACAAGCAGAAAAACTCAAACACGATCAAAAATATGACCAAAGTATCAAAAAATATATCCAAGCTGCCGACAGAAATGCTTCAATGACAATCGAGGCATACAATGAAATTGGTTGTATATATGCCAATCATGGACACTTCGGCAAAGCTGTTCAGGCATTTGAAAAAGCAATCAACCATCATTATGATACGGGAGAAAAGCAACACGTCATAGGATCTTTGCATAATAATCTTGCGACTGTTCTGCAACGTATAAATAAGCCTAAAGATGCAAAAATACAATTCGAAAAAGCAATAGAGCAGTTCAAAATAGAAGTAGCTGAACACCCCGATTCACATAAGCTCTGGACAAAACTAGGCGACACATATGCTTCAACAGGAGATTTCAAATCAGCTTCAATGGCATTTCAAAAAGCAGCTACTCTGGCGCCTGGTAATATGCTCTATTATGAAAATATAGCTAAATCACTGGAGTTTCAAGGCAAAACAGATGAAGCTGTCCGAATACTAAAAAGCCATGTCAAACTTCTGAAAAAACTCGGTCAAAACAGAACCGCTGCTCAGCTTGAAGAATACATCACTACTTTCAAGCACTAAAAAACGCAGCAAAAATAAAGGGGACATCTAAACTATTCAATTACTTTCTTAAAAATAACCTCCTTTGTCTCTCCGTAATTAGGATCAGTCGAAATATCAAAATCTTTTATTTCAGCAGTGCTAGCTATCGCTTTTCGAAAGACCGTCCAATTGGTATGCCAACGATTAGCTTCAAAATCAACCTTCCCTGCCAATATATTAGAACTGTTACCGTCTATATGTCCTCCTGCTGCTTCCAAATGAAAACTAGCGACAACAATATTAACCATAAGCGTCTTTTCTTTTAGCGAATAGTCAACAAACCATTTACCAGGTGTGAGTGTGCTTTGTTGCCCCTTCTTCATTGGAACAACAGATGTCTTACCGGGAATTAACTCAAATTGACCAAATGCGATAACCGCCCTGCTAATACTACCACCTTCTTCAAAAGTTATTTCCCAACCGCTATCTCCCTCAGCCTTCCATGTTCCTACGAGTTCTGCAGGAAAACCACCGTCTCCATCTATAAAAACTTCGACAGGCTTTTCCACTATATTCTTTTGACAACCAGCAAACATTAAAAACAAAAATATAATCAAAACAACTGTTCTTCTCACTTTACAATCCTTTAAGCCTGTCTGAAGCCATAATCGCTTATTTTCACTATTATAAAAAAAGGGTTGCACAAAGCAACCCTTTTTATTCAATTCTATATACTACACGTGATTGTTATTTTTTCCTGCGTCTAAGCAGCAAACCACCCAAGCCCAGAATACTTATTGTCATTGGCTCTGGAATAATGTTTACCGTTAAGAGGTCTGTGACTCCACCACCACTAGTAGCGGCATAATAGTCAGAACTCATAACAGTTGATTCACCATCAGTGCCAAAGGCGCTAATAACTAATTCATACCACAAACCCACTGTAATCGATGTGGCGTCATCACCTGGAAGTGATTCACCGCGAGCCCAGCCAGTGTAACCACTCGGATCAATACCATAAGTAGCACCTTTACCCGCAGCAGACAGAGCCGAGCCACCGGTAACTCGCGCAACAGCAATATTACCTGGGTCAACCCAGTTCACCATTGAAAGGTTTGCTGTGTCGCTGTAAAGATATACCGTAGCTGTTCCACCCTCCATAATATCAACTGAATCGATATCGGTTGAACCGGCATCCTTCCAAGTAAGTGCTGCATTAGCAGCTGAAACTAAACCTAATATTGTTAACAAAATCATTAACTTTTTCATTATAAACTCCTTTAACCTTTGTTGGCTTTTTTGCTTAAATTTAATTCATTACTAAAGACAAAATTCTCATGTTTTTATTCCCCGTACTTGTGTTTCCTTGTACCCACCTAACCTCCTTTCGAAAACTCGTTACATCTTCAACTTAAACACGATATATGCAAAAAACCGCCAGGTTAATTACAAAAGATTCACAAGACATTGCGTAAACCTACAAACAGTTAAATCAAAACACAACCAACGTCCTTAAGTGAGTTTCCTATCTGCCCCCAGATAGTGAGTTTTCGCCGCCCCCACGACCGGAATGAATTATACCAAAACCCTAAAACCATTGCAAGAAAAATATTGGTTTTTTACAACTAATTACACAAGATATTTTAAGCTACAACAAAAACTGGCTTCAATGGCCGCATTAAACCTTTGCTGTATATAGACTTACAGCAATAAACAGAGGTGTTTTATGTATATTTCAATTCGCGTCAACTTAATGTAATTCGTTGTTAGTTAAAGTTGTTTAAATCTGCATCGAAGTATCTTTTTTACTTTTTTGCGTTTTATGTGCTTTTTGTGGCCGTTTTTTAGTGTTAATTCGTGAAATTTGTTGTTAATTAAATCTATATCCCAAAAAAAAGGAGCGTTCCAATTTATCAGAACGCCCCTTTATTTTCGCATTAACTTCAGGGCAAAAAATCTGTGCCCATTCGTGTAATCCGTGGTTTTACTTTCTGCGTCTCAGGAACAATCCACCAAGACCAAGCAGGGCGACTGTCATTGGCTCAGGAATAATGTTCACTGTCAACACGTCATTGCTTCCGCCAGCAGCATAATAGTCAGACCCCATAGTCATTGATTCACCGTCAGTACCATAAGCGGTAATAACGAGTTCATACCACAGACCTGCTTTGATTGATGTAGCGTCGCCACCTGGCAGTGATTCACCACGGGCCCAACCGATGTAACCACTCGGATCAACGGCATATGTTGCGCCATCACCAGCTGCAGTTAAATCTGAACCACCGGTAACTCTTGCAACACCAGTGTCGCTTGGAGCAACCCAGTTAACCATTGAAAGGTTTGCTGTGTCACTTTTGAGATATACTGTAACTGAGCCGCTCTCAACAATATCAATTGAAGTCAGGTCGTTCATACTTGCATCAACCCAAGTCAGTGCTGCATTAGCTGCAGAAGCAACACATAAAATCAAAAATACAACTAACAACTTCTTCATCATCGTTCTCCTTCTAAAGTCTTTCGAATATTTAAAATCGTAACTTTAAAACCTCTTACTTCTTAAACTGTTAACATTATAGACTACCACCACAGCCACCGGTCAGTGTGCCGTCATCCTTCCAGTGATTCAAAAGAATAGTCATGTCTGCGTTCTCAACTCGGAAGTAACCATCTTTCTTATT
>JANQHJ010000030.1 GCA_028282745.1 Sedimentisphaerales bacterium
GAAAACAGAAGGTGGAATCCCGACTGTGTCGGGATGTTTTTTAAAGGAGTGTATAAATGTCGGAAGTGCCGCCGGTATTGTTGTCAGCGATAGTCTGTGACAGGGTGATATTCGATAGGATGACGGGGATGCCCAGTCTTATAAATATTCTTCAAAACCTCAATGCGCATAAATTTCCGGTCCGCACGGCGCAGGTGATATTCTTCTGTGAGCTGACCAATGGACACGGTAAGACTAATCTGAAAGTGCGGCTGATTGACACGGAGCATGAAGAAGCACCCTTATTCGAGCAGGCGGGGACGGTAGAATTCAAGGATGTTCAGCAGGTGGTGACGTTCGCTATGAATCTGCAGGGTGTTATGTTTCCGCATCAGGGCCAGTACCGGTTCCAGTTGTTGTCAGATGAGACGTTACTCGGTGAGCGAAGAATAATCTGCCGACAAGTAGAGATGAAGCCGAAGCAACAATGACAGGAGAAGTTTGATGAAGGTTGGGATAATAAGTGATACTCATGATGCTCATGCCAGTGTCGATAGAGCGATAGAAATATTCAACGAAAGGGGCGTAGAATACGTCTTTCACGCAGGGGATATGGTGTCACCTTTTACGGCGAGTGCGTTCTCGGGATTAAAAACGGCCAGTTTTATAGCAGTCTTTGGTAATAACGAGGGTGAGAAACTGATGGTCACTAATAATATCCAGCGGTTCGGCGGGCAGATCCACGGGTATGTATATAAGGGAGAGATCGAAGGGCGAAGGATATTCATGGAGCATGTTCCGACGGCGATAGATGAGGTGGTCGAGTCGGGGCACTATGACTTGGTTATCTACGGCCATACACATAAACAGGATATTCGAAAGATCGACAATACCCTTGTAGTCAATCCGGGTGAGGCGACGGACTGGTTGACAGGTAAGTCCAGCCTTGTAATTGTTGAACTGGATGATATGAGCTGGGAAGTTGTTGCGCTTAAATGAATGACGAATAACGAGTAGCGAGCGGCGAAGTACGGAAATAAATCCTGAATCCTAATCACTAAATCCTACCTAAGGCATAACAAGGTCATAAACAAATTCAAAACTCAAAATGCTTTGTAGAAAAGAAGATTAAAGTCATTGCGAAGGAGCGATAGCGACTGCGGCAATCTTGATTTTTGAATGTTTAAGATTGCTTCGTACCTAAGGCACTTTTACTTTCGGCATCCGTGACAGCCTGCACAGGAATGACGGGTGAATAGCTGATAAATGTGGTTTCTTGACATTGAGGGTGTGTGGGCGTATTATTCTTGGGTAATTATAGGTTTTGGAGTAATGACAATGGCCAAGAAGAGCTGGGAAAAGCGGCTGGGCGGTAAGCCTGATGAACGGATGGTGGATTTTGTGGAATCGCTGTCGGTGGATGAGCGGCTGTATAAGTATGATATAGCTGGTTCAATAGCGCATGCGCAGATGCTGGCGGAGCAGAAGCTGATTACTAAGGCTGAGTTTGCGGCTATTAAGAAGGGGCTTATCGAAATAGCGGGCGAGATCGAGGCCGGCAAGTTCAAGTTCGATAAGAGCTGCGAAGATATTCACATGGCTATCGAGGCGGCGCTGGTTAAAAAGGCTGGCGAGGCTGGTAAGAAGCTGCATACCGGTCGCAGCCGGAACGATCAGGTCGCTCTTGATATTCGGCTCTGGCTGCGTGATGAGATAGAGATGATGTGCGGTATGATAACAAATCTGCAGAAGGCCCTTCTTGAACAGGCAGGTAAGTATGTCAATAATGTGATGTGCGCTTATACTCATGTTCAACGGGCACAGCCGATATCTATTGCGGGCTATCTGCTTAGTTTTGTCGAGCAGTTCGAGCGTGACCGGATACGTTTAATAAATTGCAGTAATATAATGAATGTATCGCCGCTTGGAAGTGGTGCGGTAGCTGGTAGTACATTAGGCCTTGATCGGGCAAGTACATGTAAAGAGCTCGGCTTTGAGGGGATATCGCGCAATAGTCTCGACGCGGTAAGTGACAGGGATTTTGCGGCGGAGTTTATATTCGACTGCTCGCTGATAATGGCGCATCTGTCACGGCTGGCTGAGGATCTGATAATGTATTCGTCAACGGAATTTAGTTTCATTAAAATCGACGATTGCTTCTGTACGAGTTCGAGCATGATGCCTCAAAAGAAGAATCCTGATGCCCTGGAATTGATACGCGGTAAGTGCGGGACTGTTTATGGTGCGCTGGTCGCGATGTTGACGATATTAAAGGCCCAGCCGAGCGGGTACAACCGTGACCTGCAGGAAGATAAGACTCATATCTTCAGCGCGGCTGATACGGCGAGTGCTTCTCTGCTGATGGCCGAGGGTATAATTGGCGGGGTGAGCTTTAATACAGAAAAAATAGCAGCTGAACTTGATGATGGTTTTGTGGATGCGACTGCTTTGGCGGAGTATCTTGTGTTGAAGGGCATTGCATTTCGTGAAGCGCATGGGATAGTCGGACAGTTAGTTGCTAAGTGTGAAAAAGCTGACAAGAAACTCAGTGAGCTTGATATGGCTGAGTACAAAGCGGCGTGCGCTAAGATCGATAAAGATGTTTACAAGAGCCTTGGTGCTGCCAACGTAGCTAAGAGCTATATGACCGAGGGCTCGGCCGGGATAAGCGAGTCCAGGAAGAAGATCACGTTCTGGAAGAAGCAACTGGAGAAGCGATGAGTGGTGGTGAGGACGAAATCACGGCGTATTTCGCGGGTGAAAGTGATCTGCCGGAGGAGCAGTTCCCGATAGGTATTGGTGATGATATGGCCCAGGTACGTTTGAGTGAGAATTCCTTTCTGGTCACTACCGATATGCTGCTGGATGGAGTTCACTTCGATCTTTCTAAAGTAAGTCTTGAGCAGGCTGCGTATAAGGCGATGCTTGTTAGTCTGAGTGATTGCGCGGCGATGGCGACGATACCGGTAGCTGCTGTGGCGGCAGTTGCGATGCCGAAAGAGTTCGGAAGTGAAGAATTAAAAGAATTGCACAAAGGTATAATCACAGCGGGTAAAAAGTACGGTTGTGAATTGATTGGCGGCGATATAACTAAGTGGAAAGAATCGGGTAAGTTTGCTATTAATGTTACTATGTTCAGTCGGCCTGGTGAGAATAAGCCTATTGTGCGAAGCGGTGCGAAGGTTGGTGATGTTATCTGTGTGACGGGTGAATTGGGCGGTTCTATAAAGGGTAAGCATCTTGTATTCGAGCCGAGAGTAAAAGAGGCTCTGAAATTGACGGGATTGGTTCAGGTTAATTCGATGATGGATGTCAGTGACGGATTGAGTATCGACCTTAAGAGAATATGCAAAGCTTCGAAAGTAGGCGCAGTTATAGAGGCCGAACTTATTCCTATTTCACAAGAAGCGAAAAAATCTGATGTCCCGTTAAGAGCGGCTTTAAATGACGGTGAAGATTTCGAGCTGTTATTTACGCTAAGTGTGCAAGAGTATGAAAAGTTAAAAGGAAAATGGGATAAGCCTTTGAGTATTACCCGGATAGGTGAAGTTAAAGAAGGCTGGGAAGTATTGATAAAAACGGCGGATGGAAATGTTGAGAAATTAGATGCTAAAGGTTTTGACCACCTAGGTTGAGAATATCGAATATCCAACGTAGAATGTAGATTTTAGAAGTAAGGAGAATCTCTGAAAATTGAAGAATTTTTCTCTTGTCATTGCGAGCATAGCGAAGCAATCTTGCTCTGTGAACATAGATTAAGATTGCCACGTCGCTGCGCTCCTCGCAATGATATTTTTTAGAGATACCATTAGTATATTAAATTGGGAATGTAGAAATTGAAATTTATATCTAATTCAGTTGAAGAGACGATCGCGTTCGGGGAAAAGATAGGACAGCTTTTAAAGGGCGGTGAGGTGATTGGCCTGGTCGGGGAGCTTGGCAGTGGTAAGACGCATCTTATTAAAGGTGTAGCGATGGGCGCCGGTGGTGCTGACTGTGAGCAGGTTAACAGTCCGACGTTCGTTATCGTTAATGAGTATCACGGCAGGTTAAGTCTATATCATATAGATTGCTATCGGCTGGGCTCGGTGGGCGAGTTTGATATGCTGGGGTTCGACGATTTCTGCGATCCGGGTTCGGTGGTGCTGATAGAGTGGGTCGATATTGTCGAGCATGGGCTGGGCGGTGTTGAGATGATAAAGATCGAACTTTCACATGCTGGGGATAACAGGCGGGAGATAGTCATATCAGAGGCGCCGGAACATTTGAAGAGTTTGTTATAGGGCGAAGCCCCTATGGGGAAATCCTAAATCATAATATCTAAACTCTAAGCAAATCCCAAATTACAATTAATCAAATCCTAAACAGCTATTTTCTGCTTCTTACTCATTTTGTGGCGGGAGGTTTATTTTTTATATTTTGTTTAGAGGCCGAAATGCAGTTAAAGGTTAAAAATGAGGGATTTTTCGGACTAAAGATGAGAGCGAAAACAAAAACATATACGAAAACAAACGAATTTGAAATTTTTGAAATTGAAAACGGTAATTTTGCAGGATTTTTTTGGAGGGTCAAAGAAGCTTTACAGAAGATGTGGAGTAGTCAAGTCCGTGTATTAACGGGACGAAACAATAAAATGCAGTGTGTGTTAGTAAAAGCAGAATATTAACTTTTTAATTTAGGGGTGAAAATTATGAAGGCGAAAAAAGGTTTTACACTGGTAGAAATTCTGATCGTGGTCGTTATTCTTGGTATTCTGGCAGCGATCGTAATCCCGCAGTTCACAGGTGCCAGCGTTGAGGCTAAGGTCAGTAGTGTTAAAAGTGACTTGCAGTCAATGCGCTCACAGATCGAACTTTATAAACTGCAGCACAATGAAGCACTTCCTGGTGCAGGCGGAGGAAGTGCAGCTGACTTTGAATCTGATATGACAGATCGGACCGACGTTGATGGTAATGTCTGGGCAGCAGGTGCAGGAACTGCTTATGGCCCATATATGCAGAAGCTTCCGACTAATCCACTTAATAATTTAAGTACAGTAAGATATGATGGTGCCGATGCCGGTGCGGACACACATGGCTGGAGATTCGATTCTACTACTGGTGAATTCAATCCAGATGATGCCTATGATGGTGATGATGATGGAACTATCGATCACATCCAGCATGATTATTAAAATGGAAAGCTCTCTTTAAGAGCTTTATGTGAAGTATAAAAAGGCTGGGCGGTTTTGTTAAATCGCTCAGCTTTTTTAACGCCGGGGGGAAAGAGTAATGAAAGTCAGTGTGAGGCTGACATATTTAAGAGTGCTTATGATCGGTGTTGTACTTTTTGGATTAGCTAAAATGACCGGCCCGCAATTGAGCAGAGCAGCTGAAGCCAAAAAGACAACGGAACTGATCAATTCGCTGGTAATGCTGCGAACGGGGATCGGAATCTATCGCGCAGGAAATAGCGATGCTTTGCCATGTATTGATTCGTATGAAGAATTTAAAAACGTTCTTATAGATAAGAATAATGGCGCGGGTCAATATATAAAAAGTATCCCTATTAATCCTTTCAATGGATTAAATACGATACGATTCGACGGTGAAAAGGCTGGAGCCAATACTGCCGGGTGGAGGCTGGATACAAGAACAGGTCGGTTGCAGGCCGATAATGACAAGGGGTATGCGCAGCTTTAGAAAGGATAGCCACAGAGAATTCATTTGCCGCAGAGATCACAGAGGACACAGGGGGATAAGAAAGAAATGAGATGTTTAAGGTATAGCAGGGAGAAGGGATTCACATTAGCAGAAGCAATGTTGGCTACCGTCATTCTTGGGATAGCTGCGGCTGGTGTGCTTATGCCCTTTGTTGCGGGTACGAGTATGCGCAACGAGGGGCAGCGAAGGACACTTGCGGCTAAGCTTGCAGCGGATCTGATGGAGCAGGTTATCGCGGAGGATTATGATGATGTCATCTCGAATTTCAACTACAGTGAGGCGCAGGGGCAAATCAAGGATGTAACTGGGGCAATCTTCAGCGATGAAGCCTACGCGAATTTTAGCAGAGAAGTAAGCAGTAATAAGGTCCATCTATCCGTAGAGAGCGGAAGCGACAGCCCGGTCTTTATACTTGCGACGGTGAAGGTTTATTATAGCGGTACTGAGATAGTGTCAGTAAACAGACTTATTAGCAAGTAAATACTAAATCCGAAATCCGAAACTCGAAACAAATGCTAATTATCAAAGCACAAATGTTCAAAAAAATTCGATAATTTGGAAATTAGAATTTTGTATTTGTTTAGGATTTAATGTTTAGAATTTAGATTTTTTATTGTGATGGTATCTAAATACAAGAAAAATAATTACGGCTTTACGATGGTCGAACTGCTGGTCGCTCTTATGGTTAGCGGTGTGATCTTTGGTGCTATAGCTACTTTAACGTTCGCTGTAACGAATGCAGCTGAGGTTAATGACGAGGCGAGCTTTACGCAGGCACAGGTTCGATATACGACTGTTCGGTTAACAGAGCTGTTGAAAAATGCCAAGTTAATTACACAGGCTGGTTCTTTTTATGATCTTGCGGTCTGGAAAGATGATACGAATGGCGATAACCAGATAAATACGGATGAGCTTGTATTTGTCGAAATAGGATCAGCGCGGGACAGTATATCTTTGCTGGAGTTCGGGGCGTCGTCGTGGCCGATGCCATTGTCGAATATCCAGGACGGTTCAGCTAAAATGGGCCTGAATTTGGCGGCAGTAACTAAAACGACTACGGAAATAATACCGCAATGCAGTAAGGCTATGTTCTATCCGGTAGATGTTGATGAGGATAGTGAGGTTGTGAGTATATTGTTCGAGATGACGGAGAATGGTCAGGCTCGCAGTTATCAGATAAGCGCGGCATTAAGATGTCATGCGGAGAATCTGTTAACCGATTGGGGATTGACGAGTGATGACGATGACTAAGCATAGCATAAGAAAACATGTTAAGGCCGGGCGCGGCGCGGCACTATTAGTGGTGCTGGGCGTGGTCATGGTCGTTACAATAGTTGCATTCGGATTTTTGAACAATCGCAATATCGATCTGGCGTGCGGGCAGAATATGCTGATGCGGACTAACGCTGATTATACAGCGGAGTCCGGACTTGAGCATGCACGCGGATTGATATTGAATCCGCAGGAATTGAGCAGTGAATATTTCACCGGCGCGACCGGTCAGCAGATAAGCAGCGGTGATTATTATTACGATGTGACGGTTGCACCGGGGGCCGGCGGTGTGTCAGTGACTTCACAATACTGTAATTATGATATTACGTGTAAAGGTTATAAGATCTCTGGTACGCAAAAGTCAGCAGAGAGTAACTTACAGGCTGAGCTTCGTTTGGATCCAGCGATAGCTTATTACTCCGATGCAATGATGAGCAGGCAGGTATCGGCAGCGATGGTAGTCAATGGTGATCTCTATTGCAATAATGAGCTGTATGTTTCGGGCAATGCGGACGGTGACGCTTTTTGTTCTGCTCTTAGCGGTTCGATTACGGGCCAGCAGAAAGATAGGGACGAGTTGGAATTGAGCTGGCCGAGAGTCGATGCCAATGATTTTACGAGCAATTACTCAACAACAACAGTTGGCTCGGTAATAACGGAAAGTGTATTCGGGCCTTATGATCCGAACCGTATTGTTTACAGGCAGGGCGATCTCGAGGTCGAAAAAAATGTTACGATTGAAGGTATGCTGTTAGTCGATGGTGATCTTACTATCAGCGAGCAGGGTAATTATATAAAAGCGGGCAAGGCGTTGCCTGCTTTGTATGTAACAGGCGATCTTACCATTGAAGAAGACGCGGAACTTAAAGTTGAGGGACTTGTCGTTGTTGACGGTAAAGTAGAAGTCAACTTGGAATGTAAAAAAGCAGAGATAATCGGTTCTTTATTCGCAAAGCAAGGACTGGTTGAGACTACGAAGGATGAAACGGATAATCGTCGTGATGCTGCTATATGGAGTGATCCGGTATTTAATAGTTCCGGTAAATATGACAGCGCGGTATGGTTTGACGGTATTGATGATAAGATAGAAGAATTCGACGCTGGCAGTTATCTCAACGGGCGAAATGCGATAACAGTATCATTGTGGGTGAAATCGGATGTGACCAAGCAGAACCGCGGTATATTCTATACCCGCAACGGGGGTGGCCAGGATCGATTTCTTGGATTGAGATACGACAGGAGGGGTGCTAATGCGGGGGGCATAACAGCCTCTATCGGAACAGACGGCGGCTATGTTGTTATCGAGAGCAGCTCGAGTATTCAGACGACGGATTGGCAGCATTTGGCATTAGTGTGGCGGAGCGGCCAGAGTCTAAAGCTTTATGTTAATGGTGTTGAGGATGTATTGGATAATGACAGCGGGGATGTTACAGGGCAAATATCAAATGTTGAGAAATTTGTGCTCGGGTGCGGCAGTAAAAACAATTACTGGAACGGTTCGATAGATGATGTGCAGATATATGATCGGGCACTCGATGTAAATGATATCGACCTGGTTAAAGACGGAACTCCCCTGAACGGACTTATAGCTCATTGGGAGCTTGATGAAAGTGGCGATCGAGAAGTGGTTATAACAGCGGCACCGGCTAAGACGGCGATATGGTACTGGATGAATTCGGGCCAGAGACGCAAGTGGAGCTGCGCAGCAGGTGCGTTTTTCAAGTCGATTAGAAGAAATTAGCATTTATAGGGCCTGATTAAGTATTTGCTTATCGGCCTTTTAAATCATTCGCGAGAAGAATTTAGAAGTATCGCAAGGCACACATTATTCAAATCTATGCTCGTTTTGGGACCTTATTGCCTAAGTGCGGCGGAAATGGATTTTAACGGTTAGACGGATTTTGTTGACGGCTGTGATATATATGTGCGGATTTTGTGCTGATATCGCATATTAAATCAGAGCAAAGAAATTATTCGGCCCAGGTTAATTATGCTATTTTCCGGCAGTTTTAAAAAAGTTTAAAGACCTGTAGAAAACTGGGTTTATTGGGCTGATAAAGGGCGGTTAAGGCGAATGTTGGATGGGTCGAAGAAGAGATTGAATCGAGGGTGGCTACGCGCGATGTGCGCTGAAACCTCAAGGAAAGGGTATTTAAATGAAAAGATATCACAAGATCGAAGGCTTTACGCTGGTAGAAGTGATAATAGTTGTTGTGATATTGTCTATAGCGGCTTTGATGGCAGTTCCCTTTGCTGTAAGCGGTGCAAGCTCTCAGGTGAAATCGGCGGCGAATTTGATTGCGTCGGATCTCGAGTACACCAAGAGCCTTGCTATCACTCACGGCAAGGTTTACTCAGTTGTCTTCGATACTTTAACGGAGAGTTACCAGGTACAGGATGCCAACGGATCGGTCATAAATCATCCGATCAGTACAGGCTCGAATTATATAGTGAATTTCAGTGCTGACAGCCGGCTTGACAGGGTGAATATTTCGAGCGTTAATTTTAACGGAAGCGGAAACGGCACAGTTAAGTTTGACTATCTCGGCTGTCCCTATGACGGTTCGGACAGTCCGCTTAATACCGGGTTGGTGACAGTAGGATCGGGTTCGATGACTATGACGATCAATGTCGAGCCGGTTACGGGTTATATTTCAATTACTGATTAGCGGGAACATTGGTAATGTTGAACTTTACAAAAAAATCAGTCGGGCCGATCGGTCTTGATATTGGCCATAGCCTGATCAAGATGGTACAACTGTCCTGCGGCGGGGGGCAGGACAGGGTAGTTGCTGCGCAAAAGGCCCGTATCGACAAAGGCTTTGTCGAAACTGCTGATCAGATGGAATTTCTTGCGGCGACCATAAAGCAAATGTTGAGTGGCGGAAACTTTGTCGGCAAGGAAGTTATTTCCTCGATAAGCAATGATGAGCTTCATATCACCAGTGTTCGGTTGGGCCAGATGGATGAAGAGGAAATTTCAAAGGCCGCTCACAAAGAAGCAAGCATTCGTTTCGGATTAGGCAGTGACGATGTTGTTGATTACATTTCGGTCGGCGAGGTTCCGCAGGGAGAGGAAATTAAGAACGAGATAGTTTTATTCGCAGCTGAATCGAAGGTAATAAACGACCATATCCAGCTGCTTAGCCAGGCTGGGCTTGAGCCTGTAGCGGTTGATCCTGTTCCGTGCGCACTTTCGAGGTCGTTCGACAGGACACTGAGAAGAGAGGAAGATAAAAATCAGACAATGGTATTTGTCGATGTCGGAAGCTCTTATACAACGGTTGTCTTCCGTAAAGATAACGAGATAACATTTATTAAAGAGATACCGGTTGGCACATCGACATTCGATAAGCAGATCTCCGACAGGCTCGATATAACCGAAGCCGAGGCGGAGGTGATTCGCGGAAACCTAAGAGCTGAAAGGCGAACAGATCTCTCATCGTTTGATAACGCTACGACGGTTCAGAGTACAGCGGTGAAGAGCGGGCTTGATGTTTCTACGCGTCAGGCAGTTATCGACGCAATAGGTGTAGTTGCTCAGAAACTGGCGAAGGAGATATCGCTTTGCCTGAGGTATTATACGGTGACATTCAGGGGCAAACGTGTCGGCCGAGCTATTTTTACGGGCGGCGGGGCCTATGAAAATACATTGCTCAATGTTCTCGGCAGACAGCTGGCGATTGATATTGAAATAGCAGAGCCGTTCAAGGGTTTCGATATTAGCGGATTAAAGATGAGTAACAAATTAAGCTCCAGTATGTGCGAGTGGTCGGTAGCGGTTGGACTGGCCCTTAAGACGATGGAAGCATAAGCGAGAGTTGCTATGAAAGAGATAGACTTACTGCCACAGTGGTATAAAAGCAATAAGGCAAGGCAGAGAACCCTTCGAAGCCAGTACCTGGTGCTTGGCGGTGTTGTTGTGGTGTTGTTTGTTTGGAATCATTTTCTTGCCGGCAGCGTTTCGGTAGCAAAGGCTGAGCTGGATGGATTCGAGAATGAGATTATGCTGGCTGAGGCGGTTATCGAAAAGGCTGAACTTATAGAATCACAGATAAATGAAATGCAGGAAAAGGCGGCAATATTAGCAGAGGTTGATCCGCATATAGATGTTGATAATGTTTTGAGTGAGATAGCGTATATAGTCAGCAGTGAGATTGTTTTATCAGAAGTTACTTTTTCGGCTGAGCGATTCGACGATAGTGTCAAAAAGCAAAAGCGAACAGGTGGAATTAGGATCGCAGGCAAAAAATCTAAAGCAAACTCGAAGTTGCCCCTTGGTGATGTCAGGTTTAAAGGGCTCATCAAGGGTATCGCTACGGAGACCGGCGAAGTCGGTAAGTTTGTCAGGGTGCTGGAGGATTCGGATTATTTTCATTCGGTCTCTTTGTCGTTTTCACGCAATAAGACTATCAGGATAGGTACGGATGATGATGAGTTTGATAAGCAGGTTAGTGAATTCGAGATAAGCTGTTATCTGGCTAACTATGAGTTGAGCCAGAAGAAATAAAGAAATTCGATATGAACGATAACCTTAACAATTTAACAAAATCTATCAAAGCTAAGCAGCATTTGCTGATACCTGTGCTTATTGTTGTTTTTGCGGTTGGCTTTGCACTGGTACGTTACTGGCCGCTGAAGCATAGCCGGGATTCGATCGAAAAGAAACTTATCTCTCAAAGAGAGATGATATACCAGAGAGAGATAAAGCAAAAGCAGATACCGCTATTGAACACAAAGCTAAAAGGGCTCGAAGAAAAGCTTAAAAAGTTTGAAAGCCAGGTGCCCGACGATACTCAATTAGGTGAGTTTCTTGGTACGATAGCGGAGCTGATGGACGGGTTTAATCTTAGCGAACAGCAGATCGCGCCGGAAGATGAGATAGAGACCGAGAAGCTCAGCTGTATCCCTGTGACGATGAAATGCAAGGGCAGGCTTAGTCAGATAAGTGAGTTTTACAATTCTCTGCAGAAGCTTGACCGTGTGATAAGAGTTGAAAAGTTCCAGTTGAAAAACGACAGTGACTTAGCTGGTGTTGTGAGTATGGAAGCCAGGGCAGTTATCTATTATACCAGGCCGGAGATTAAAAGTTAGAACAATGGCTATTATAAATAAAAGAACAAGTGGATTTGACAGATTTGTTGCCCAGTTCGCGGCACAAAAGAAGAAGAGCTTTGCAGCTGTGGCTCTGGTTGGATTGATGACCTTTATGTGGATAAAGGTGCTGACCAACAAGGGGCCTCGATCAGCGTCGGCTGCCGAAATGAAACAGCTTGAAATGCAGCAGGTCGAAGCTAAGGATCCAGGTATAAATTTGACCTACGTAGAGTTACCCGAAGTAGAAGGAAGGCACGACAGGTTGGTGCGTGACTTTTTCCGGATGAAAGGCAAATCATGGGGTGTTAAAGAAGAAGTGGCCCTGGTTACCGAGAACGGAAACCGTGGGAAAGTAATCGAACTTGCAGAGAAGTTAAGCCTTGTAGCTATCAGCATGGGCTCGGTGCCCGAAGCATTTATTAACGATAAGCTGCTCAAGGCCGGTGAAAGATTGATCATAGAAGATGGTTCAAAGAGTTTGATGTATGAGATTTTGAAGATTGAAGAGACCGTGGTTTTTGTGAAGTGTATGGATGTCGAATTCGAATTAAAGCTTGAACAGCAAGATTAGATATTGAATTAGATTTTAGAGAGAAAAAGCCCGCAGGGTAAGCCGGGCGAAACAAAGGGGAACAATTATGAATATTAGTGAGAAACCAAAAATGATAAAAGCAGTGATGAGCCGGATATTAGTCTGGTCTATCGCAGCGTTGCTGGCCTTGATGGTGACGGTCGGTAACATTAACGGTGGAGTAAGTGGAAGTTTTAACTTGTTGCCAAGTGCAATAGCTGACGAAATAGAAGAAGCAGCGGAAGAATTTGAAGAAGATCTGACACCTGGCGGTGAAATCCAGCCGTTAAGATTCAAGGAGGACACGAGTCTCAGGGACGCAATGCGAGTTTTGTCGGCAAGATTTAAAAAGAATATTGTTCCGTCAGTGAATGTTGATGGTGTTTTGACGGTGACAAGACTTCACGATGTTACGTTCGAGGAAGCATTGAAGGCCATTCTCGGCCATCGGTTCAAATACATCGAGGAAGGTAATTTCATTATGGTTTATACCGCAGAAGAGTATAAAACCATAATGGAAGACCCCGAGCGTATGGTCTATAAGCAGTTCCGTATGGCCTATATCACTTCGGCAGAGGCCAAGAAACTGATCGCACCGGTGCTTAGCGCATCGGCGATTGTTCAAACAACCTCGGATACCCAAAAGGGTGTACCGACATCGGAATCGATCTCAGCTACTGTAGGTGACGGCGGCGATACGTATGCTGCCCATGATATTCTTGTGGTGTATGATTATCCTGAGAATATCGAAAAAGTGTCTCAGGTAATCACTTCTATAGATGTCAGGCCGCAACAGGTATTGGTCGAAGCAGCTATTTTGAGCGTTACTTTAACCGAAGATACCCAGTTCGGTGTCGATTGGCAGAATCTTGACGGTCCGGCGGTTACTGCTTTGAGTGGTATTTCGGCTGGCGGTCCGGATTATTTCGGAAGCACCAATACTTCCCAGGTTACAAAGTCCGGCGGTATTACGATCGGCTTTTCGTTTGGTGATATAGCTAATTTCATCAGGGCGGTCGAAGAAGTTACGGACGTTACAGTAATGGCTAAGCCGAAGATACTAACAGTCAATAAGCAGCTCGGACAGGTATATATTGGCCAAAAGCTCGGTTACAGGGAAGGTGATGTCATCACTGACGGCGGTGCAACTCAGGAAGGTTCGGTTAAATTTCTGGATACTGGTACCAAGCTTTCTATCAGGCCTTACATCGGTAACGACGGTTACATCCGTATTGATATTCATCCCAAGGATAGCACCGGTTCTCTAAATGCCGAGGGTGTACCGGACGAGACCTCAGCGGAGCTGGTAACTAATATAATGGTAAAGGACGGCCAAACTATTGTTATAGGCGGATTGTTCAGGGATAAGATGACCTCAAAGAGAACGCAGGTTCCGGTATTAGGCGATTTACCTTTCGTCGGTGGTGCGTTCAGAGGTACAGCTGATAAGGTTGAACGTCAGGAAGTTATAGTATTGCTGACACCTCATATTATCGAAGAGCCGGGCGAGGTTGAAGGTGATGAGCGTGCCGACGATATCAGCCGGGCCAGGTATGGCGCCAAGGATCAGATGCAGATCATCAACAGGAACCGTATAGCTGAAGAACTCTACGCAACAGCTGCTGAGAGGTATCTGCAGGGCTATCCGAATGTCGCTCTTAAAGAGGTCAACAAGGCTCTTGAGATATATCCGACCTATCTGGAAGCTATCAGGCTGCGTGAAAGAATCATCCTTGAATTGAGTGACGGTGATACTACCCAGTTAGAACGTCTGATGCTGGAAGAAGCCGAAAAGAAAGATACTGAATATTGGGATAGACGCACAACAAAAAGATGATCTGTCGTAATATCAGTATTTAGTTTTGAGATTTAGAAGTATAAAAAGGAATTTATTTTGAATTTTGTAAAGTTATTAGAGAGTAACCGTGGAATAAAGGTCGCGGCTATTGCCGGAACAATAGCTGCGATCCTGGCGGCGGCGCTGCAGCTAATAAGCGGCGGTTTTGTTGACAGCTCAAATATGATCGGCGTATCGTTTTTGTTATTGACGGGACTTACGCTGGGCTGGCTCGGGTTCTATACACTAAGGCTGTGTAAATCGGTGGACAGCGTGGCTAATAAACTCAAAGATGGTAGCGGCTATAATGAGATGAACGGGCCTGAAGTGGCAGCTAAGCTGGCTACGGTGGTGAACGAGTATATACAGCAGGGCTGTGAGCAGGCAGATTCGCTCAATCAGCAGATAAACCAGCTGCATATTCAGATCCAGCTCTCGAATCGTCAGAAGCAGAATACCGAGGCGATAATCTATAGTATTAGTGACGCGGTTATCGTTGTGGACGAATCGGACAGGCTGCTTATGGCGAACGAAGCGGCGGGTAAGCTCTTTGCTTTCAATCATAAGAAAAGTCAGCTGATCCCGATTTATGAGTTAATACAGCATGATAAGAAAGAATTTATCGAGTTTATACAGAAGATTCGCAGTACCAGGGCACGTTCAAAGCGGCATGATCTCGAGTTCATCGAAGATGACAGGCTTAGAGTTTATGACTGCCGAGTTTCGTGTGTCTTTGACCATCGTGACATGGTCTGCGGAGTGGTGGCAGTGCTTCATGACATAACCAGGGAGAAGGAGATCTCTCAGATGAAAAACGACTTTGTCAGCCACGTTTCGCATGAACTCAAGACACCTCTTGCATCAATTACAGCTTATGCGGAAATGCTGGCCGACGGTGAGGCTGACGATGAAGAGACAAGGGTCGAATTCTATTCAATAATCCAGAATCAAGCCAATCGTCTCAACCGTCTTATCGAAGACATTCTCAATACGGCGCGCATCGATTCGGGATTGATAAAACTCGATAAACAGCCTGTCAGCTTAACAGTTCTTATCGAGGAACAGCTTGCGATGATACGCGGTTTTGCCGATGAGAAAAATATTGAGGTTGTCGGTCAAAAGCCGATCATCTTCGACCAGGTTTATGTCGACAGAGATATGATGGCACAGGTAGTTGTGAACCTGCTTTCCAACGCTGTGAAATACACACCAGCTGGAGGAAGAGTAAGTATCGAGACGGAGGTTGATAATAACAGTGATGTAGTAAGGGTCAGGGTCACCGATAACGGCATCGGCATCCCAGCTGATGATATCGATCATGTGTTCGATAAGTTCTACCGTGTCGGTGTTAATAAAAAACAAGCCAGAGGGACAGGTCTGGGCCTGAACCTCGTAAAGCAGATCATAGAGAAACTGCATAACGGAAAAGTTTTTGTGACAAGTAAAGTTGGACAGGGCAGTACATTCGGTTTTGAATTGCCTATAGCTGCGGGAGAGCCCGTTGAGTCAAGTAATTAGAAATTAAAAATTATAATTTGTCTGAAAGTGGAGGTAAGGCAATGGCGGACAAAAAAGTATTAGTGGTAGATGATGAGATTCATATTGTACATGTTGTTACAATAAAGCTTCGTAACAATGGATACGAAGTGATCTCGGCATCTAACGGACAGGAGGCGTTCGATCTGGCGTGTGTTGAGCTACCGGATATAATCGTGACAGATTACCAGATGCCCGTGATGGGTGGTATCGAGTTCATCGAGAATCTTCGTGCCAACGAATCGACGAAGGACATCCCGGTAGTGATGTTGACTGCCAGGAGTTTCGCCGTAGAGGATGAGCAGAAAGAGTCACTCGATATAGCCAAGTGTCTAAGCAAACCCTTCAGTCCCAAGGAGCTGCTTAGAGATATCGAGGATATTCTGTTCCATGAGGCTGTTACAAAGCAGGTTTAGTAACCTAAGAGGAAGAAATGATCGAAACGATTGACAACAGAACTGGAGATTTGCTTCGCTTCGACTTTGACGGTTTTGCCGACAGGTTGAACGACATGGGATTTAACTTCGCGCTATGTGACGATGATGGCCAGTTAGTATATCTTAAGCTCAGCGATAAGCTGATATGCGAGCCTGATATGCTTTATGATATGCTTCGGTCGGCCAAGAGAGTTATCGATCATGAAGGCCAGGTTGTAATAGTTAAAGGACGTTTTATCGTTGCGGGCCTCGGCTTAGAGGATTCGTCGCAAAGCTGGAACTGCCACGGCATAGCTATGATAGATATAGGCCCTGACATTGCGAATGATTTAGTTTTGCACATCGCAAGAGAAATGCTTCTCCAGGCAGCTACGACATATAACACTGAGGTCAGAACCGACGAGCAGATCGAGATGATAAGCAGTGAATTGTCCGACGTTTACGAGGAGCTTGTACTGCTTCATAAGCTCAGCACAAATATGAAGCTCACCGAATCAGACTGCAATTACCTCCAAATGGCTTGCGACAGTCTGACGGAAATAGTAAAGGTTGAGGGGATCGCTGTTCTGCTTGAGAAGAACCTCGATGGCCATCGTGATATATCACTGGCAGCTGGAGCGGGCTTGATAGATATTGATTCGCGAATGTCGATGGTACTTTATGACCGTCTTGAGAGGGAACTCAAAAGAGGCAAGGAGGCACTTCTGGATAGCGAAATTGATTCGCCATTTAAATACCGCTGGGAACATAATGTAAGAAATATTATCGCAGTACCATTGTTCGGTAAGGACAAGAGCAATCAGGAAGATTTCGGGACGAATCATTCGCATAGAATGATTGGCTTGATGGTCGCAGTCAACCGTCTTGGCAGGGCCGATTTCAACAGTGTTGACGCTAAACTATTTAATTCTGTAGCGAATGGATGCGCGGTTTTTATCGAGAACGGAAATTTATTCGATGATCTTAAAGAATTATTCATAGGTTCATTAAAAGCTTTGACGAACAGCATTGACGCTAAGGATACATATACCCGCGGCCATTCCGAAAGAGTTGCTTTCATCTCGAAATGGATCGCTGAGTTGGTTGACGAGACGGATGATCTTGGTCAGGAAGAGATTCATAAGATATATTTAGCTGGGCTGCTTCATGACATAGGCAAGATGGGTATCGATGAGTCGGTACTTCGTAAAAGAAGCAAACTCACCAAAGAAGAGTACGATTTGATCAAGGAGCATCCTTCGATAGGTTCGGGGATACTCGGCGGTATCAAGCAAATGAAAGATGTGGTACCGGGTATTTTGGCTCACCACGAAAGAGTGGATGGTACCGGTTATCCGAATGGGCTCGCTGGTGATAAGATACCGTTGATAGCCAGGATAATAAGCCTTGCCGATAGCTTCGATGCTATGACAACTAAGCGAACTTACAGGGATGCAATGACGATTGAAGAAGCAATGGCTGAAATAAAGAAAGGGCTCGGTACGCAGTACGATGCCAGGATCGGTAAGATGTTCCTGGAAAGCGATATTCAGCACCTTGGGCAGATACTGCAATCCGGCTTAAAGGATGATTATAACGGCGAAGAGCCTTCCGATTATGGAAGGATAGCGGTTGGGACACTGATACAATGAGAACGAAAAGACAGGATTATAACGAAGTGACTGTCGTTGAACTGCACGGCGAACTCGATATAGACGCGGTCGATGACTTGAATAATATCATAAGCTCATTAATAGCCGAAGGCAAAAGCGGCGTTGTGTTGGATATGCGAGGTGTGGATTTTATAGACAGTGTCGGGCTTGAGCATATGCTTTGGGCACGTGATTACTGTGATGAAAATAAATGCCAATTGCGTCTGGCCGGGCTCGATGAGAGCTGTGAGAAGATACTTGAAATTACTAGGCTCGACAACAGGTTTGATAGTTATGCCGAACTTGCCGAGGCCGTTAAAAGCTTTACATAAAAGTCGCTAAGACTTTAGGAGCGGGATTAGATAATGTCTGAGATAGCGGTTGAAAATAAAATGCAGCTTGGTCAGTTGCTGCTAGCTCGCGGAGTGGTCAGTGAGGAGCAGATCGAGCGCGCCCTGAACGAGCAAAAAGAAAAGGGCCACCGTAAACTTCTCGGGGAACTGCTCGTTGAGATGGGCTATTGTACGGAGAACCAGATATCGGCCGCTCTGGCGCAGGGCTATGGCGTACCTTACGCACAGGTCAATCCCAAACTTTGCGATCCAAAGGCGGTCGAGCTTTTGCCGAGAGAATTTCTCGAAGAGTATATTGTGCTTCCGCTGTTCAAGGTTTATGAAGTATTGACGGTAGCTATCAGTGAGCCGACGAATGTGTTTTTGATAGATGAGATCGAACGGCTCAGCGGGTGCAAGGTCCAAATCGTCTGTGCGACTGTCAAAGATATTCAGGCGACGCTGCAAACATATCTGCCCGCGGCTCATGTCTTTGTTATCGACGATATTATCGATGACGATGGGCTGGAAGATTTTACGCTCATCGAGAACATTACCGAAGATATCGGTAACCTCGAAGAGATGGCGGGCCAATCCCCGGTCGTTAAGCTGGTAAACTATATTATTTTTAATGCTGTGCGTGAGAATGCCAGTGATATCCATATCGAGCCGGACGATAAAACGCTTCGAATAAGGTATCGTGTTGACGGTAAGTTATACCAGAAGCTTCATCCGCCGTACCAGATGCACGCTGCTATTGTTTCACGTATAAAGATCATGGCAGAACTCGATATTGCGCAGAGGCGTTTACCGCAAGATGGCGGTATCCATGTTATGGTTGAGGGCAAGGCAATCGACCTTCGTGTCTCGGTAATGCCGGGCAGTTTTGGTGAGAAGGTTGTCATCCGTGTTATTAATCCGCAGAAGATAATGTTCAATCTCGAGTCACTTGGCTTTGCGTATGAGAATTTGAAAGTATACAGAAATATTGCTCAGGCTCCGAACGGTATCATCCTCGTAACCGGGCCGACCGGTTCGGGTAAGAATACGACTCTGTACGCTACGCTTTCTGAGCTGAATAATGATGACGTAAACATCGCAACTGTTGAAGATCCGGTCGAGTGCAATATCAATGGTATAAATCAGTTCCAGGTCAGCGAGACTGTCGGCTTTAAGTTTTCGACGGCACTGCGGTCAATGCTTAGGCAGGACCCGGATATCATCATGGTTGGTGAGATCCGTGATCAGGAGACGGCGAATATTGCTGTTCAGGCAGCTCTTACAGGCCACCTGGTATTCTCGACGCTGCATACCAATGATGCTCCCGGTGCGGTGACAAGGCTGCTTGATCTTGGTGTCGCGCCGTATTTATTGAGTGCTTCACTGGTTTCCGTTTTGGCGCAGAGACTCGTTCGTAAAATTTGTCCTAATTGTAAAAATGAATATGAGCCACCTTCAAGTATCCATAAGCTGGTTGAGCATTTAGGCGTTGAAGTTGAAAAGTATTACTGCGGACTCGGTTGTAAGAAGTGTCGTAATACCGGCTACTCGGGCAGGATCGCTATACACGAACTTTTCGTGCCGGACGATGAGATAAAGGAAATGATTAACGACGGCGCGACCTTGAAAAGTCTTCGTGGTATCGCTGTCGATAAGGGGATGGTGCCTCTTGTCCTCGACGGTATTGAAAAAGTCAAGGCGGGGATAGTGACTATCGATGAGGTTATCCGCTGCTCTTATGTATCCGATGGTAGTGAATAATTATCTGGATAAGGTCAAATATGGCTCAAGCTACTTTAAAAAATAGTTACGCTGACCCAGCTGCCGATGCTAATGACGGCAGAAATGGTTTGGATAAAAATGCCCAGATGAATTCCGCGGATTTTCGTGGAGTTCTTGGGACGGATATGAAGTGGCTGCGTAATATAAAGATCAAGCAGACAGATTTGATAATGTTCACAACTCAATTGGCTGTTATGCTCGATAGTGGTGTTGTGCTTAGTGACGCCCTTGACGCTATAAGCACACAGCAGGAAAACGGCCCTTTTAAAACATTGCTGGAGACAGCATCAGAAATGGTCAAGAGCGGCGAGCCTTTATCAAAAGTACTGGCTGTTTTCCCCCGGACATTCGATCCGATGTTCATCAGTATGGTAAAAGCTTCCGAGGCATCGGGGCGAATGGTGGATATGCTTCGAGTGCTGAGCAGCTATCTTGAGTTTGAGGTCGAAACTAAAAAGCAGATCAAAGGCGCACTTACTTATCCGATCATAATGGCATTGATGGCGGTTGCGGCGACGGGTACTTTAATGTTCTTCGTGCTGCCGAGATTTATGAAGATATATCAATCTCGAGGTGCGGCTCTACCGAAAATAACGCAGGTTGTACTTGGCTTTAGCAATCTTCTCGGCAACGCAAAACTTATGGCTTTATTACTAACCGGTATATGCACAGTTGGTATGGGGCTTTGGTATCTCGCGAGGACCGATGCCGGCAGAAGATTTATTGATAGCGTGAAAATAAAGACGCCGTTGATAGGTACTATGTTTATAGATGCTGTAGTCGCGCGAAGTATGCGGATAATGTCAACTATGGTCAATACCGGCGTTAGCCTGCTTGATACTATCGGCGTGATCGAGGGCTCATGTGATAACTATTACTTCAAAAGATTGTGGAATAATGTTGACGATAAGATTCGTGACGGTTATCAACTATCCGAAGCTATTCAGATATCGCAGGACGGATCGCTGATAACATCTGATATTATCCAGATGCTCAAGGCCGGCGAGAAAAGCGGTAAGCTCGGCGAGGTCAGCGATAAGGTCTCCATTTTTTACGAGAAGAAACTTAAAGCCTCGATCAAAGCTGTCATGGTAATGATCGAGCCCTTGATGATAACTATCCTTGGTGCTGTTATAGGCACTATCGCGATAGCGCTGCTGCTGCCGGTCTTTCGGATATCGACCGTCATCAGCCAATAAGCATATAAGTTTGTCTTTCATTCTTATAGACTCTGAATTTGCTTGACAAAAGAGGTAAATTCGCTAACTTCAAAGGCTTATGTTCATATTAGAAATTCGGTAAATCGAGGCGATTAGTTATGGCAGAAAAAAGCGTAAAAGTCGGCATAATAGGCTTTGGTACGGTCGGTGCCGGGGCGGCGAAAATACTCATCGAAGACGCTCAGCAGATCACAGCTAAGACTAATCTGGATATCGAGCTGGTGAAAGTTGTCGATATTGATACAAAATCGCCGCGGCCTGTTAAGTTGGCCGACGGTATGCTGACAGATGATCTTGATTCATTGCTTAATGACAACTCTATTGATATCGCAGTCGAGCTGATAGGCGGTACGACCATAGCTAAGGATGTTGTCTTAAAATGTCTCGCTGCCGGTAAAGATGTTGTAACCGCTAACAAGGCTCTGCTTGCCGAGCATGGATGCGAGCTTTACAAAGTTGCACATGAGAACAATCGCTGCATTGCCTTTGAAGCGAGCTGTGCGGGCGGGATACCTATCGTATCGGCGCTGCGGACGGGCTTGGCGGCAAATCAGGTTGACGCTATGTACGGCATCCTCAACGGAACGTGCAACTATATCCTGACCAATATGATCGCTAAGGGCGAAGAGTTCGAGGTTGCATTAAAAGATGCTCAGAACAAGGGCTTTGCAGAGGCTGATCCAACTCTCGACATTAACGGCGGTGACAGTGCCCATAAACTTGCGATACTCGGCTCGATAGCATTCGGTTGTGAGATTAGTCTCGATGACGTTCATGTCGAAGGAATCGAGGGCATTTCAAAAGACGATCTTCGATTCGGCTCGGAGATGGGTTATACCTTGAAACTGCTTGCTATCGGTAAGCGCGAGGACGACGGCAAAATATCACTTCGGGTGCATCCGTCGTTTATTGCTAAGGACAGTCCATTGGCCTCGGTCAGCGGTTCGTTCAATGCTGTATGTGTTCAGGGCTCAGCTGTCGGGCAGGTAATGTTCTATGGCAGAGGTGCTGGAATGATGCCGACGGCCAGTGCGGTTGTTGCTGATATTATCGAGGTCGCACTGGGTAACAGCGGCAGGACGTTCCAGGCTTTGACTATGAAAGGGCACGACCAGGCCCAGGCTATGTTCGAGAAGATCGATAATCTTGTGAGCAGATTTTATATAAGTATTATGTGCAAAGATCAGCCGGGCGTCATTGCTCAGTGGAGCAAGGTTCTGGCGAATCACGAAATCAGTATCTCCGGTGCGTTGCAGCATGAAGGACGCGGGCCGGATAACTCTGTGCCGGTGGTTATTGCGACTCATCCGACGGTCGAGAAAAATGTGGCAGCGGCACTTATCGATCTCGCAGCGCTGGATACGACCAGCGGTAAGCCGGTAAGTATAAGGATAGTCGATATTCCGGAGGATACGGATTGAGTGCGAAGTATGTCATAATAATTCCGGACGGCGCAGCTGACGAGCCTCTTGCCGAGTTCGATAACAAAACGCCCTTAGAGGCAGCCGATACGCCTAATCTCGATAA
Organism: Sedimentisphaerales bacterium; assembly: GCA_028282745.1. Classification (GTDB taxonomy): domain Bacteria; phylum Planctomycetota; class Phycisphaerae; order Sedimentisphaerales; family Anaerobacaceae; genus JANQHJ01. Next base: position 22,924 of record JANQHJ010000030.1, read on the forward strand.
GATAAGCACGGCCGGCAGACAGGGCATGGTCCATACCGTCCCGCCTGACCTCGAGCCGGGCAGTGACGTCGCCATGATGAGCCTGCTCGGTTACGATCCGCAGCGGTACTATACCGGCAGGGCTCCTATCGAAGCAGTCGCGCAGAATATCAAGCTCGATCCAACCGACTGGGTTTTTCGCTGCAACCTTGTCACTATCGTCGATAATAAAATGGCTGACCACAGTGCGGGTCACATCTCGACCGAAGAGGCCACTAAGATAATCGAGGAACTTAACGAGCAGTTCGCTAATGATCAGCTTCAATTCTATCCGGGCGTCAGCTATCGGCATCTTCTCGTATTAAAAAACATGGATTTCGATGTTCAAACTTATCCGCCGCATGACCATATCGGGACAGCGGTCAAAAAACTTCTGCCGCGCGGTAAGGGCTCTGACCTTTTGCTCGACCTTATCCAAAAGTCACAGGAACATCTTGCCGAGCATGATATAAATAAGATAAAAGCCGACCTTGGCGAGAACCCCGTAAGCTCGATCTGGCTATGGGGCGAAGGTAAAAAAGCTGTTATGGATAAGTTCGCAACGAAGTTCGGGCCAAAAGGCTGTACTATAACGGCGGTTGATCTTGTCCGCGGTCTGGCAAAGCTGATCGGGTTCGATCTGATAGAGGTCGAAGGGGCGACCGGCTTTATCGATACCAATTTTAAAGGTAAGGCTGACGCGGCTATCGAGGCGCTGGAGAAGTATGACCTTGTCTTTGTGCATGTCGAAGCGCCTGACGAGGCTGGGCATC